>JAGGXM010000144.1 GCA_021163045.1 Thermoproteota archaeon
CTATACCATAGTATTACAATTAATCTCAGTGCTATTCTTATATCTTGCTATTAGGGGAAAGCAATAATTCTCTTTTCTTTTTTAGAGATACAATACATATTAGGTCCTATGAAAAGATAAATAACTGTAGAACTAATTTACAGGGTTGCTTTATTCATAAAAGGGATTGTATATGAATGCAGATTCAATTAATAGCCTTAGAAGGATTGTATGCAAATTTCGAGATGAAAGATCTTGGAGAAAATATCATAAGCCAAAAGACTTAGCGATATCTATTGCCATCGAAGCAGCAGAATTATTAGAGATCTTTCAGTGGCTAAAAGATGAAGAAGTTGAGCAATTAACGAAAAAACCAAAATTTATACGAAAAATAGCTGAAGAAATAGCAGATATTCTAATTTATTTACTGTCTCCTTCCGATATATTAAACATCGATCTGGGGAAAAGTGTTATAGAAAAAGTGAAGATAAATTCAGAAAAGTATCCTATTAATGAATCAAATGGAGATAAGGTTAAAATAAGGCGCTTAAAGCAATTTGAATAAAAATTATAAGGTCGTGTAACTTATACCCAAGAGATCTAAGAGTTCTTTAATTGCATCAAGATGATATCCTTTTATGGCAACCAAATGATTCCCTACCGGATTATCTATAAGCTTTTTAGCATTCCCGTCTACCTGAATTCTAAGTTGTGTTCTACAAAATTCATCAGACCACGGGGAGCCTTCCGTCACGGTTCCGGATCCTATTATTAACGAATCAAAGTCCGGAGAAATTCTTCCGAATGTTAATTTAGTACCTGCTTTAATTTCTCCGGCAATACTAACGCTTTTTCCTGTTTCGAAATGACTTTTAAGTAAAATTTTATCGGCAAAACCTTTAGATACTGTGCAGTGTGCTAAGGCTATCTCGTCTTCTTTCAGTTCTTCTATATTTCCCATGAATGGAACTTCACCAGTAGTATAATTTAATATCATCATTGTTATAATCGCTTGAAGATCGGCTTCGCATCCTGCAATTTTACCATCTGATAATAGCGTGCTCAGGGCGATACAAGGTGTTACACATGTTTTCATAATAAATTCGAAACATCTAATACCTACAGCAGATGCATTATATTTGTTCATTGCTTCTTTTAGAGCTGTATATACGCGTGAAGCTTTTGTTAATTCATCAATTAGATTCTGGTCTCTTGTATACCTCTTAAAGAATTCAACTACATGCTCATTCGGATGAACTTTGTTAAAGACATCAATAAATTCCTCTAAGGTCATAAAAATAGGATCTACATTCAGAAGCGACTTTAAGTTATTAACGTTTATAGTCTCGTTTTCAAGTAGTTTCTTTTCTATGCCAATCAGTAAAATTCTTTGTCCTTTCAATTTTAGATAGGTCTCTAGAACTCTTATATGTTTTTTTAACTTATTTACTAGGTCTTCCTCGTTAGTACTATTTAACAGTACGGGAAGATTTTTCCTTTTTAAAATTGTATATGCGCCAATTGCTGATGCGAAAGCATTTTGTTTTGTATAACCAAGGATTAAAATGGGTTTTTTAAACTCAGCTAATCTAACTATGAATCTTCTAGTACCTCCAGTAAGCGAAAAGGCAATAAGAATATCCGCCTCTCTTATTTTATTCTCGAATCTCGAGATATCTTCAGAATTGGTTATTATTGGAGTTGAATCTTGATATATATCTTTCAAAAAATTCTTGTACTTCTCGAGAGTGGCCTTGGCACCCCTATTATCTATTTGTGATGCGAGGGGAATTAATATAGATTTCAATAAATTCACCTGATAAAATATGTACTTATAACGGCATTATAAATCGGTAAGTTCTTGAACGAATTTAATTATTTCTCTATGGAATAATTGAGGTGTATATAAATAACAAGGATGTCCAGCATTTTTACATAGGATAAATCTAACGTTTTTAATGGAATCCGTCAACTTCTCGCTTAATTCTACAGGGAAAACATTATCCTTTTCTCCCCAAAATACTAAGGTTGGAACTTTTATATTGCCGAGATTTTCCAAAATATATGGATCATTAAGTCCTGAAGGTGCTATTAGAATAAGTCCATCTAACTTTTCTTGGTGATTTATAGCGTAATGAAGGGCTACGCCACCGCCCATAGATGGTCCGACTAAGATAAATTTCTCGATTCCTAATTCTTTAACAAATGCATCTAGTAATTCAGCAGCTTTATCTCTGCTTAATCTCTTGCCTGAAGACTTACCAAATCCGGGAAGATCTAGAGCATAGGCGGAATATCCCTGCTTACCAAGAACTACAAGAGTTCCCAATCTATTCCAAGTATCAGCATTGAATGCCATACCATGTAGAAAAATTAGAAAGGGTCTATCTTTGACTTTAATCCCTCTATATCTTATTTTATTGCCATTTATTTCGATAAATTGGTTTTCCATAAAAATCCCCTTTTTAATATGAAAATTAAATTTATAACTATTGCTTGCGTATTTAATGCCTACAGAAATTTTTTTGGGGTTGTTGGTGATATGATTGAATACTAATATCGTTTTTGGACCAGTTCCTTCTAGACGCCTTGGTAGATCCGTAGGAGTTAATAATATTCCGTATAAGCACTGTACCTATTCCTGTGTATACTGCCAAATTGGACGTACTTTAAAGTTTGAAGTAAATCGAAGAAAGTATTACGATCCAGAATTTGTTATAAAAAGTGTTGTCCAGTATGTTGAAAAAACTGGTGAAGCAAACATAGATTATGTTACTTTTGTACCAGATGGGGAACCAACATTGGATATTAATTTAGGAAAGGAGATTAGTGGAATTAAGGATGAAACTAAAATTAAGATCGCAGTAATAACTAATGGCTCATTGCTTTTTCTAGAGGATGTAAGAGAGGATCTCATGAATGCCGATCTAGTCTCAATAAAGGTTGATGCTATCTCGGAAGAAATATTCAAGAAGATAAATAGACCCCATCCAAAACTCAATCTTCAAGATATCTTGCAAGGAATATTAACATTTTCTGAAGAATACGAGGGGATAATCATTACAGAATCAATGTTTGTCAATGGTATTAATGATTCCGTTGAGGAAATTACAAAGATAGCAGAATTTCTATCAAGATTAAGACTACACAAAGCCTATATTGCTGTACCCACTAGGCCACCAGCAGAAACATGGGTCAAGCCAGCTACAGAGGATACAATACTTAACGCTCATGAAATATTTTCTAAATTTTTGAAGCAGAGAGCTGAATTACTTATTAGCTATGAGGGCTCTCTTTTCGAGAATGCATCGCAGGATCCCATACAAGGGCTACTATCAATAATTTCAGTCCATCCGATGAGAATTGACTATGCGTATAAATTTCTATCTGAACGCGGTTATGAACCAAAGGAGGTTATTGAACAACTGATTATGGAGAACAAAGTAGTTCTAAAGAAGTATAGAAATTATGAATTTGTAATTCTTAAAACTAAGAAAAAAACTTAGCAAGGTATCGATATTAATGAATCATCTATAGGAAGACAAAGAGGAGCCCTATATTTAATTTTAGCTTGGGAAATGTATGATATAATTTATAAATCTTAATGTACATACTATAGTATTTAACAAATACTGAGGTATTTAAAAATGCCATCTGTGGTTTGGACTATAAAAGTTAATAAAGAAATGGATAAACTCGTCGATGAACTTGTTAGAAAACTTGGATATACGAGTAAAGCTGAATTTATAAGGGAAGCGGTTAGAGATGCTATACTCCGAAAAAATATAGGACTTTTAGGACTATTTTCTATGGATAAATTCCAATCAGTAAAAGATAATCCTATAAAAGCTCTAGAGCGTTTAGCCAATTTGAGAGTTGATAAGGAAATAGTCGAAGAGGAACTAAATAAGGGAATCCGTGATGTCGAGAAACTTATCACAAAATAAGATAATAATTCTTGATGCAAACGTCTGGATTAAAGGAATTCTTAGCATTGATAGTACTGCCAGAAATATAATTAACGTGAGTTTAAAAGGCAGATTAAAAATAGTAGTAAATAGCTATATTGTCGCAGAAGTAATTCGTGTTCTAAAAAGAATCGCTATAAGAATTGGTGTTAATCCTCTAAAACTTGAGAGAGATTTTTGGATCCTAATAAATTCCGACAACGTAATACGAGATTTTTCTCTACCTATTTCAGAGAATTTACTGGAATTTTTAAGAAATAAAGATGAGATCTTGCTCATAGCTAGAGCTTTGGATCTCGAACCAAAGGATGTACCGTATATTGTTTTAGCTTTTAAATATAAATCGAGTCTAATTACAGAAGATAAGAGAAGTATATATAAAAAGCGAAAAGAGCTTGAAAAAAGGCTTAGAATTAAAATATTTTCAAGTAATGAATTTTTAGAACACCTTAGGAAGCATTAATGTTCTCTCTTATTATTGGCTATTTCCTGTTTAATTCTCTCAAATTCTTTGAACAAATCTTCAGTAAACGCCACAAGATATATCTTTTTTAGATTTCTGAAACCTTTCTTTTTCATGTATTCGGTAATTGCTTCTCTAAATGCATCAGCACCTTCTTTGGAGGATAAACCGCCCACACCAGTTCCCATACCCGGAAAAGCGAGGCTTTCTAATCCTTTTTCATCAGCCATTTTTAAGGCAGCTAAAATAGCTTTCTTAACTTTTTCAATAGTTGTACTCATGGCGGGCCTTTCCATAGTTGGTGCGTGAATTACATATCGAGCTTTAAGATTGCCTGCACTAGTGATGACCGCATTTCCAACAGGTATTGGACCTTGCTTTACAGCCTCATCTTCTATTATCTGGCCGCCTCTTCGTTTGATAGCACCAGCAACTCCGCCACCCATAATAAGTAGACTGTTTGCAGGATTAACTATTGCATCAACATCCATTTTGGTAATATCTCCTTTAATAACTATGATCTCTACCATAGGAGGCAACCCTACAATAACAATTAATTCTAACATAATTTAACAAAATTGATACAAATTACTGATATAAAATTTAATTATTGTTCGCTATTAGAAACAGATTGTTAAATCTACTTTCATAAACGTCCTTTAATATTAGGGAATAGTTATATTATCTATTTCCGAGAAATAATATCAAGAGCTTCCCTTATAAATGCTTCTAAAGCCCATTAGAAATAAATTCTGTTATTACAATATACCACGAATTTCTTTTGGATTTAATTCTATACCATCCAGAAGCAGGATAAGATCCGGGTTTATATTGAGATGAACTTACAGAAAAACTATTCTCCTTCAGTAACTTTGATACATAGATAACTCTTTCAAAGAATTTCAATGTTTAATGCGCCTCCGAATTTCTTCCTCAACTTTAGTTAATTCATCGAAAAGTCCCTCCCAGACCATAAAATCTCCGTGTGTGTCAGAATCGTCGGGTTCTGGTATGAGTCCTTCTTTCCAAGCACTAATGAATTCTGTAGTTTTCATATTATACTTTTTTTCAAATGCTTCTAGCTGTTCAATGATCCATTCTCGTTTCTTCAGCAACTTTTCGAGATCTTCAATGATTCTAGTTGTACCCATTATGGACACCAAATAATCTCTAACTTAATTGATACAAATTACTGATATAAAATTTAATTATCACGTTAAGTATCGGAAATGGATTATTTTTTATCATCTTTCATTATAATCCAGAGAATAATTTGTATTACCTATTATTTATCATGGCGATCAAGATCATGGTTTTTCTGACAATTAAATACGGTCTTTATTTTATGAAGAGTCTTCTAACTTCCAACGGTAATCGAAGAGAACAACCAGTATTCTAGAAAATGCCATCTTTTCAATCAAGATATGCACGTTTATACACAGTATGGGATCTCAGTTTTAACAAAATTTTTAAAAAAAAGCGTAAATACATATATCGTATCTTCTCCAGGTGATGTATATGGAACTCAATATATAAGAAAGATAGAATTAAAATGGCAAAAAAGATGGACTTCTTCTCGTCTTTTTGAACCAAAAAGAGACTCGTCGAAAAGGAAATTTTTCATAATATTTGCATATCCCGGGATCTCCGGATTTTTACATA
>JAGGXM010000030.1 GCA_021163045.1 Thermoproteota archaeon
GCAGGGACTGGCTTGAGAAGGTAGTAAGAGCGGGTTTAAGGCGTCCAGAGAGATGCCCGGTAAATATTTGATATATATTTAGCAACAATCAATAGGGGAAGAGCCAATTTTTTAAATACTTAAAAAATAATAAAAGAATGATTTTTTAAAAATAAAGGAGGCTAAAAATTTGGATATTAATAAGCTTGTTAAGGAACTAAATAAAGCTGCAGAGAAGATGCAAAGAGATAACTCTACCTACGTAGTAAATGAAGTTCTAGAACCTGGCCGTGGTGAAGGAAACTATAAACTAGTTTTTCATGCAAAAAAGAAAGGTGGTTTTGGATTTCTCAAAGCAGCTATCGAAGTTGCCAAAGGCGCGATGTATGGTGATTTGGGTTGGGGGATTAGACGTGCTGCAGATGAAATTATTCAAGAGAAGGTGAGGTATACATTAGAGCCCATCAAAAGGGAAGTAAAGGGATCAGAAATAGCCCCAATCCTCAAGAGATGGGCAGAGACGATCCCACAAGGATTTATCGAAACTATTGGCAGCACTTTAACTTTACCAAAGGATCCTTCCTGGATCTCTGCAAAGATTAATCCTGGAAAAGAAATTCGACTGGTCATCGATTTTGCGAAAATTAGAGGATTAGAAGCCCCCCAAGAAGTATCAGAAACTGCTACAATACCCTCGAAACCGATGATAGCACAAACGCCTCCATCAATGCCAGTTCCTGCAGTATCTATAAATATACCTAAGGAATTTATTGCTATGCTTCCAACAGTTATCCCTCGAGTTTATGTAACTGGCAGTTTAAGAAATTTTGAAGATGGTTTTGAGCTCAAGTTCATGAATGAGCTTACAGATATTGCTATAACTGCACCTATAGAACTTACAGTAGATGATAGAAAAATCGATCTAGAAAAAATAGAAGTTATCTCTGAATCGGGTAAAGTTCTGTCAAAGAACATTTCTATTGAAAAACCATTTATCTTTAGGCAGGGAGATATTTTAAGATTGAGAATTCACGACAAACAGTTATCTGCCGGTTCCCATACAATTGGGGTAAAAACCACAATACAAGGATATGGCGAGATAAAGTTTAGGATTTCGGATCAGGTAAGATAAATAATAAAAATATACAAATATTTTCCCCTTTTTTTACCCTAAACCTGCTAGCTTTCTCAACACGTAGTATACATGTGTGTAATCTTTTTCTTCAAGTCCCATACTTCTGGCGATTTCAAATAAGCCTTTAGCTGCTGATACCGTAAATAGTGGAATTTTTAGATCAAAACCCGTTCTTAGCGCATATTCTATATCTTTAGTCATTAATGAAATAGGAAATTTCACTTTAGCATTTGGATCGAACATTCTACCTTTATACTTCTTTATAAGGGGCCCCCAAGAATCTTCTTCAAGGATTTCTAGGATCGTATTAAAATCAATACCTGCTTTTAATGGGATCATTATTAATTCACTAAAATTGGCTAGAAAAACGGCTCTTAACATATTTACTACAATTTTCATATAACATCCAGATCCATTTGGGCCAAGATAATATGTCTTTCTACCCATCGCATCAAATAGATCTTTCACTTTAGTAAAAATTTCTTTTTTTCCTCCAACAAAGAAAGTTAATTGACCTTTTTCTGCATCCGCTGGTCCCCCAAGTACCGGAGCATCAAGCATCTCAAGACCTCTTCTATTGAGTTCTTTAGCAATGGATTTCGATGCTGCAGCATAGATTGTACTTGAATCGATGAAAATTGTCCCCCTCTTGGCGCTTTGAGCTGCTCCATCTTCTCCTAGAAGAACTTCAATTAAGGCTGGTACATCAGAGACCATGGTTATAACAACGTCCACTATACTTCCTAACTCTTTTGGTGTTTTTGAAATTTCAGCTCCTAATTCTTTAAATGGTTCTGCTTTTTTAAGAGTCCTATTATAAACCACTAATGGATAACCTGCTCGAATCAAACTTTTAGCCATCCCACTACCCATTTTACCTAAGCCAATAAAACCGATTTTTTTCAAAACAAATCACCCAGAATTATGTATCAAAGAATCTTCATAATATTCATATTATAAGTTCTCTTTTTTAAGGAAAGAAATCCGACAATTAGCAAATCATCGTTAATGCTAAAATAAAATTTTAGAATAGCTAGAAAATTTTCATACATTAAAATGTTATAGAAGAACCGGCAAATAGCGGTAAAAATCTATCTGGAGCTTCGCAATGAATTTTGGATACTATTTTTGAGCCTGAGCAGTGAATTGGTGATACGAATATTGGATTTAGAGATAACAGATCTTTCCATGTTTTATCTAATCGTTCTTTACTTGCTCCAATCAGATGGAAACCGCCGATTATGAATTTAATATTATTATTTCCCGTTAACTCAATAGCATAATTTGCAATATTAACAATACCCGAGTGGCTACACCCAGTTATAATTCCTATTGTTCCATCTTCCATTTTCAAGATAATTGCCTGATCATCAAGCATAATTTCAGGTTCAAGTTGCTCATCCCGCTGGATAAAATAGCCAGTTACTTTTTCATATTCCGTGACTCTTGGAACTTCGCCAGTTACTATAATTCCCGGTGTAATTTCGAGCGATTTTTTGGACTTAAGTATTACAGCTCTCTCGTAGAGATCTTTCGGATCGAAAGGAATTCCTGTGTATCTTAATCTCGGCTTTAGAGCAAATTTTGGAAGCAAGGCATCTGGATGGAGAATAACAGGGATTTTTTTACCTATTTTTTCTAAAACTGTAAGAAGACCCCCAGTGTGATCATAATGACCATGACTTATCACAATCATATCTGTATTCTTGATATCAATTCCTAGAACATCTATGTTATGTGAAACAATTTCTCCATGATTACCTGTATCGAATAAAATTTTTACGGAATCTCCAGTGGTCAATATAGCATTAATAAAAATAGATAATCCATGTTCTCCAAAAATATCTGTCGCATGAGTTGTATCATTACTAATTATCGTTAATTTAACTTTTTCAACATTCGCACCAGTCATAAACAACACAACCAATAGAAATTATCTTGAACCTATATATTTTTTATATTATTTTAAGCTTTAACAAATTTGTCACCCAAAAACCGTTTCATAA
>JAGGXM010000169.1 GCA_021163045.1 Thermoproteota archaeon
ATTTAATTGTTTCTATTTTGAGAAAAAAATTTACCAAATATGCTTATAGGTCTTAAACCCAGTATATGTAAATGCTGCACCAAATGATAATAACCAGAGACCTGTAATAAATACACTTGCATGGGCGATTCCATATATCGATAATATCACCAAGAAAAGTCCAATAAACGTTTCTTGGAGCGCGATTCCGCTCTCTTTAAATTTCTTTCCCTTTGGTGTTATTCTCCAATCGATATCTATACCAAGAATTGCCTTAATCGTTGAGATTAGAATTGTAGGTATAAGCGAAACTAACAGAACTGCATTGCTTCCTAATGTCCTAATAATAAATTTTAAGTTAAAATCATCTTCTCGGAGAGAATCAAAATACGCAATAGTGTAAGCTGCAAGGGGTATAAAGAACAGTACCGAGAAAATGTAAGAGGCTGGAAATAACTCCCTTCCAAATATGAGTGAAAGAAGCGTTATCGGAAAAATAAGTAAATTTGCTAAAGGGAACTGATACATCAGTAGATAAAATAAGGCATCCAATTTTGTAATTAAGGAAATGTCTGAGAATATAAGCTGTCTAAAGTACTTCCTTAGTACTTGAACCCCTCCAAAAGCCCAGCGTCTCTGTTGATTTTTAAATGTTTTATATGTTTCTGGAACCTCAATATGAGCGCAAACATTAGGTAAAAAGACTGTTTTATACTTCTTTATCATTATTCTGATCCAAATTCCAAGATCGTCCGCAACAATACTTTCATCCCATCCACCAATTTCCTCTAGTACTGCCTTCCTTATAACACTACACATCCCGACAACGGGGATAGTAAACCCTAAATTTTGACGCCCACAAAAGATTGTCTTTTTAAGAAAACCCCATGCAGCCACCTGGATTTTTCCAAATTCCTTTTCTTTATTGTAGGGAATTATATCGGATATTACCGCTACTATATTCTTTTCGTTTTCCAAGTAAGAAATAGTTTTGATAATATAATCTTCAGGAAGCCATGTATCTGCATCAATTGTGACTATATACTTTCCTATAGCATTTCTTAGACCTTCATTTAAGGCACCTGCTTTTTTACCCTTGGGATTTTCCCGCCATATAAATTTTAAATGTATTGTATTTTTAGCTAAATTTTCGACTACACGTTTGATTTTCTCCGCGTAAGTTGCTTCATCATCCGATATAATGATTAGCTCGATCTTCTCCTTTGGATATGCTTGGCGAATAATCTGCTTTACAGATCTCTCTATAACATCTAAGGTTTCCGAGCGTATTGGCATCAAGATAGAGACTATAGGAAGCTCTGTACTAATTCCGCCTTTAATGATATAATTAACCTTCTTAAATTTGTAACCCAAATAATAAATCACATTAAAAACAGAGGAAATTATTATTACTATTAACGCAATCCAGAATAAAATAAGTATTATATTACTCAATGTCCAAAAATTTACAAATTGGTGAAGATAAAAAGTAATTAGAGCTGTAAGATTCTCAAGCATCTCGGTCATAATGAACACTAGCTACGAATATCTTCCTCAAGCCATATTCAAAAAATTTAAAGTAAAATTTAAGTCTTGTTGTTATGTTCCTCTGGCGTCATAACTTAATACGAAGCAGATTCAACTTTCCATTGATCATTTTCTTTAACCAGAACTATTGGTACAGGCATTCCTCTGTCTGTACCATCTGGATTCTTTCTTTTGAAGAAGAATTTTCTTCTATTAGGATCATCTACTGATGCTTCTCTATAAAATGTGTAATAAACACCATACTTTTCCACGTATTTCCTTCCTGTAGTCCACCAGAAGTATGCAGAACTCCCTTTTACATCTGCCTTCTCCTTTATGTAATCTACGAGAGTTCCTTTCCAAGTTTCATAATCATTTTCCATAAGTGCTTTATAATGCCTTATAGCTACCGCCTTAGCATCTTCCAAGGAATCCACTCCTATTAATTTTCTCATATTAACTCTTAACATATGAAAATCTTTTAGCTATTTCAATACAATAATAAAAGATACAATAATAAAAATTTGATATTTAAAGAAATTATTTTTTGAGATTAAAAACATAAAAGCGTTTATAATTTTATTCCAATTTGAAGTCGTTTTTAAATATGGGGAACTCGCTTAATCCACTTTATCTTGTCAAAATTCTTATCGAAGGAGTATATCTCATTAATTTCTCTGGAATCCATAATCGTAACAGCTAACGCATCATTAGGATCTAACATAAATTCTTGTCCAATAGATACTGCACGTAAATAGTCATCTTTAGTTACGTCAATAACTTCTATATTCTGCATAGATAATAATGTAAAGATTATGTTATTTAAATCCGCTAGAGATAACGCATGCTTAAGTATATTTGCTACTTCCGATAAGTGAACTACGCTTGTAATTATTTTTTCGCCACTCATTATTCTATTTATAATCTCTTTTGCTTTATCTTTCATTTTTTTCTCTTTTTCATTCAACTTCCGCTTAGGCTTATAATACGCATAAATGAAGACATTCGCATCAAGGAATCTTATCATAGGTTGTCCTCTCGCTTTAATAGCTTTTTTTCAAAATCGTCCCACTCTCTTATTGCATCAACACCAAGATCTAAACTGTCAAAATACTTTCTTAAATCCACACGTCTAAACGGGATAATCTTTAGTTCTCCTTCCTTTTTTAGAATTATCACATAATTTGTATCTTTGAGTTCCCTCTCACGCCAGTCAGCAGGTAACACTATACGCCCAAATTTATCAACTTTTTTTATTTCGACCGACAATTTATAACCACCATCTATTCTTTTGCCAATAAATATCATTTATGGCAATATAAGAATTTTTTGCCAAAAATTTATGATATTATAATGATTCAGTTGGATTATTAAAAAAATCCTCTTTCACTGAAATTTACCTGCAGCTTTTCTATATAAGTATCGAGATTCATTTATATGTTCATTTATAATTTTTCTAAGTTCCTCTTTATTCTCTTTGCTAGTTCTTCATTGATGGTTGCGATGCTTGTGAGATCCTCAATCGTCGCGTTTCTTAATTCGTCCAATGTTTTGAACCTAGAAAGTATCGCCTTTTTACGTTTTAATCCTATACCAGGAATCCTATCTAACACAGAAACAAGTACGTTTTTTGAACGTATTTTTCTATGATACGTTATAGCAAATCTATGGGCTTCATCTCGAAGATTCTGAAATAATTTTAAAATCATAGAATCTCTCGGTAATTGTATAGGCTTATCACTCGAAGAGGTATATATTAGCTCAAATTTCTTTGCCAAGCCAAGAACAGGAATATTCGATATATTTAATTCCTCTAACGCATCCAAAACAGCTTTTATCTGCAGTTTTCCACCATCAATAAGAATTAGATCAGGTATTTTTTCTGGCCAACGTCTGAATCTTCTCAGAATAACCTCTTTTATCATATGATAGTCATCAGGTTTTCCTTCTTGGCGGATCTTAAATCTTCTATATTCACTTTTTCTTGGAGAGCCCATTTCAAATACGACCATCGATCCAACAGAAAACGTGCCTCCAAGAGTAGATATATCAAAGCATTCTATTCTCTGCGGTATCCGCTCAATCTGAAATTTCTCCTTTATTTCCTTAAGTAACTCGATTTTTCTTCTCTTTGATGCTAACTCGGAGGATAAATATACCTTGGCGTTCTCGAGTGCCATCTCTATAAGTGCATATTCTTCTTTATTCCCAGCTTTATCTATTGTTATACGCTTATTATGAACTTTTAGGATTATTTCTTCTAACTCCTTTACAAACTCGCCAGTCTCGGGTATTACTATCTTATTTGGAGGATCTGAAGCGATATAGTACTGCTTAATGAAGGCAGAAACTAAGTCTGATTTCTCAAATTCATTTTCAGATTCCATTAAGAATTGTTCTGTACCAATAATTCTTCCTTCTCTCACTTTTATCAAAAATATTGCTGTAAGATTCTCAATTTTTTCTATTCCAATAACATCCTCATCGATTTTTCTAGGTAAAACTACTCTCTGTTTCTCCGCTATTTTCTCAAGCGCTTTTATAACGTCACGAATCTTAGCTGCCTCTTCAAACTTCATTTCCTTGGAAAGTCTAAACATCTCATCCTTTAGCTTTTTTATGAGTTTTTCAAAATGCCCGTTAAGAACTTCTATGAAATTCTTAACTATTTCTCCATACTCTTTTGGGTTTGTCATACCCGCGCATGGTGCTATACATCTTTTTAAATGATAATCTAAACATGGTCTTTGTTTTTTATCCGGCGAGATTTTAATTTTACAAGTTCGAATAGGAAAAATTTTCCTTAAATGTCGTATCATTTTTTTGACTAAGCCAATATTACTGTAGGGACCGAAGTATAAGGATCCATCTGGCCGAACTTCGCGAGTTATAGTGAGGCTAGGAAAAGGCTCATTAATGGTTATCTTTATGTATGGATATGTTTTATTATCCTTTAGCCTTATATTATATCTTGGCTTATGTCTCTTAATTAGTATATCTTCTAAAACTAGGGCTTCGGTCTCAGAATCTGTTACTACAAATTTAATATCATACGTTTTCCCCGCGAGTGTTAAATCTTTGGGGTCTTCCCTGTTCCTAAAGTGCGAAAAAACTCTTTTCTTTATATTAGAGGCTTTACCAATATAGATTACATTTCCTTCCTTATCCAGAAATATATAAACGCCTATTTTTTCAGGCAATTGTTCTATTTTTTCCTTTATTAGCTCATTTAACAAAGGATTTCACCAGTTCTAAATCCTCTTTTCCAAAGAGTACCCTCCTTATGTATCTAGCTGTATAGGACTTCTCATTGAGTGCTACTTCTTCAGGCGTACCTTCAGCAACTATTTCGCCACCCAAGTCTCCACCCTCGGGACCTAGATCAATTATCCAATCTGCCGACTTTATAACCTCTAGATTATGCTCTATTATAATTACTGTATTGCCCAAGTCAACAAGTCTGTTCAGGACATTAAGGAGCATCTTAACATCATATGCATGTAATCCAGTTGTTGGCTCATCTAGAATATAAATGGTTCTCCCAGTCGATTTTTTACTTAGCTCTTTCGCTAATTTTATCCTTTGTGCCTCCCCTCCAGATAGCGTTGTTGCTGGTTGACCTAACTTTATATAGCCTAAACCAACGTCATGTAGAGTCTGGAGTTTTCTTCTAATCTCTGGTATATTCTTGAAGAACTCCAACGCTTCATCTACAGACATATCTAGTACATCAGCGATATTCTTTCCTTTGTACTTAATCTCAAGAGTCTCGCGATTATACCTCTTGCCCTTACATACATCACAGGGAACATAGACATCAGGTAAGAATTGCATTTCTATTTTTATGTAGCCATAACCTCTACAAGCTTCGCATCTACCTCCTCTTACATTAAAACTGAATCTTCCAGGTTTGTAGCCTCTAATTCGAGAATCGGGTAGTTTCGAGAAGAAGTACCGTATATGATCAAATACACCAGTATATGTTGCAGGATTGGATCTTGGCGTTCGACCTATCGGTGACTGGTCTATTAATACAACTTTATCGATATTTTCGATTCCTTCAATTCGATCGTGATCTCCTGGCTCCGTTTTAGACTTATATATTTTCTTAGCAAGTGCATTATATAATATATCAACAATCAGTGTGCTTTTTCCAGCACCTGAAACTCCAGTTATACATACCAGTTTTCCCAACGGGATCTTAACATCAATATTTTTGAGGTTATGTTCTCGTGCTCCTATGATTTTTATAAATTTACCATTTCCCTTCCTTCGTTCTTTAGGGATTTCTAATTGCAATTCGCCTCGTAAAAACTTTCCAGTATAGGACTCTTTACAGTTAAGTATTCCTTCAACATCTCCTGCGAATACCACATATCCTCCATCTTTTCCAGCTTTAGGACCCAAATCAATTATATAATCTGCAGATCTTATTGTCATTTCGTCATGCTCTACAACAATAATTGTATTTCCCATATCTCTTAATTTCTTAAGGATGTTTAGCAATCTGTTAATATCCCGAGGATGAAGTCCTATTGTAGGTTCATCTAAAATGTAAAGAACTCCTGTTAATCCTGAGCCTATTTGCGTTGCTAGTTGAATTCGCTGTGCCTCACCAGCAGATAAAGTGCTTGCTGGGCGATCAAGAGTTATATAATCGAGACCCACGTCCATAAGAAATTTGAGTCTCTTCACTATTTCATTGACTACCTTCTCTGCTATTACTTTCTCTCGTTCAGATAAACAAAGAGTTTTAAAGAAATTTAGTGCTTCTATGACGCTCATTTCAGTTACTTCAGCAATATTCTTGCCTCCCACTGTTACGGCAAGGCTTTCTGGTTTTAATCGTTTTCCTTTACATTCTGGACAGGTAATTTCTCTCATAAAGCTTGTATAGAATTCCCGCATACCTTCCGACTCTGTTTGCATGTACCTTCTTTTGATTATATTGATTAAACCTTCGAAAGATTGTTCACTTTCATAATGAAAGTGTGCTTCTTGGTTCTCCACTCTAATTCTAATTTTCTTGCCCTTGGATCCATAGAGTAAACATTCCAATGCTTCTTTTGAGAAATCCTTTAGTGGTGTATCCATAGTATAACCAAAATACTTAGCAAAACTTTCTAACCAAACATATGTCCAGCTACCCTCTCTCGGTCTCCCCCAGAGCTTAATCGCACCTTCTCTAAGAGATTTATTTTTATCTGGAATGACTAACTCGGGATCTACTTCTAAAATAAATCCCAGTCCCGAACATTTTGGACAAGCGCCATATGGGCTATTAAATGAGAACATTCTGGGCTCTAATTCCGGAATACTGATACCACAGGAAGGGCATGCTAATTTTTCGCTATACATAATTTCTTTTCCATCCTCGAGCTTCACTTTTATTAATCCGTCTGCTAAATTTAATCCCATCTGAATGGAATCCGCTAATCTATTCCTCTTACTAGGAGAGATCTTAATTCTATCAAGTACGACATCGATATTATGCTTCTTAAATTTCTCTAATTTAATATCAAGAGTTTCTCCCAAATCGAATTCAACACCATCAATTATAACTCTGAAGAATCCTTTCTTTTTTAAGTCTCTTAGCAGGTTTTTGTATTCGCCTTTTCTTCCCCTAATTATTGGTGCTAGGATGATTACTTTTCTACCCCTACCCAAAGAGAGAACTTGATCCACTATTTGATCTAAAGTTTGTTTTTTAATTACTCTCCCACATTTAGGACAATGTGGAATACCTATCCTTGCATATAGTAATCTTAAATAGTCGTGAATTTCCGTCATGGTTGCGACTATAGAACGAGGGTTTCTTCCAAGTTTTCTCTGCTCTATGGCTATAGAGGGAGACAACCCATCGATATAATCCACGTCCGGTTTTTGCATTCTACCTATAAATTGCCTTGCATAAGCAGATAGAGATTCTATATATCGCCTACGTCCTTCAGCATAGATCGTATCGAATGCTAAGGACGATTTCCCACTGCCGCTAACACCTGTAATCACTATAAGTTTATTCCTAGGAATCTCTAAATTGATATTTTTTAGATTATGAACCCTAGCGCCCCTAATCACTATTTTATCTTTCATTTTTTCCGCCCCTTCTTTTCCTTCTCCAACAATTTTTTCAACTTATTGATTTTATCTCGAATCCTTGCTGCTCTTTCGAAATCTAGATTTTGGGCTGCTATCCACATTTCTTGCTCTAAGTTGGCTATAATTGTAGGTATTTTATCTTTTGCATATTTCCCAAATCCTTCGGTAGTAGCCTCAGCCTCCGGTTCTGGTTCTTCTATTAGAACACGGACTTCTTTTCGAATTGTCTGAGGCGTAATTCCATGTAATTTGTTATATCTTAATTGTATTTTACGCCTTCTTCTCGTCTCTTCGATAGCTCTCCTCATAGAGTCTGTTAAACGATCTGCATACATAATTACCTGCCCAAAAACATTTCGAGCCACCCTACCAATCATTTGAATTAATGCTGTTTCCGATCTTAAGAATCCTTCCTTATCTGCATCTAAGATCGCCATTAATGATACTTCTGGTAGATCTAGGCCCTCTCTTAACAAATTCACGCCAACGATAACTTCAATTTTACCTAACCTCAAGTCTCGCAACAGTTCTGCTCGCTTTAACGTTTCAATCTCAGAATGCAAATAATGTACTTTTATACCTAGTTCTTCGAGATAGTTAGCTAAATTCTCAGCCATTCTTTTTGTAAGTGTAGTAACCAATACTCGTTCATTACGTGTTATTCTCTTACGGATTTCACTAATTAGATCATCAATTTGATGCTTTGTAGGGCGGACTATAACCTCTGGATCTACAAGTCCTGTTGGGCGGATTATTAGTTCTACAATTTTTTGACTTTTTGTTCTCTCGTAAGGTCCTGGAGTTGCTGAAACGAAGATCACCTGATTCAACTTAGACTCAAATTCTTCAAATCGTAGAGGTCTATTCTCATATGCTGATGGTAATCTCCATCCAAAATCAACTAAATTCTTTTTTCTCGAATAATCTCCTCTATACATAGCTCTTAACTGAGGGATGGTAACGTGAGACTCATCAATGATTGTTATAAAGTCGCTAGGAAAATAATCTAATAATGTAAAAGGAGGATCCCCGATCATTCTGTTACTAAAATGGATTGAGTAATTTTCTATTCCTGAACAATATCCTGTTTCTCTCAGCATCTCTATATCATAATTTGTTCTTGTCTCCAATCTCTGTGCTTCTAGGAGCTTTCCATGAGATCTGAAATAATTTAATCTTTCTTCCAGCTCTTTCCTGATAGATTCTATAGCTTTATCTAACAAATCTTTAGGCCAGACAAATTGTTTTGCTGGATATATTGTAATGAACTCTAGCTTATTTAAGACGTTTCCGGTTATAGGATCTACCTCAAGAATTCTTTCTACTTCATTATCAAAGAGTTCAACTCTTACTATTACATCCTTCGTTGTATAAACTTCTACAACATCGCCCCGAATTCGAAATCTACCTAAGGCCAATTCATAATCATTTCTTTCATACTGCATATCTACTAATCTACTAGCAATTTCATCACGGCCTATTTCACTACCTTTTCTCAAAGTTAAACTTAATTTTCTAAATACCTCAGGAGGACTTAAACCATATATGCATGACACGCTAGAAACTACGATTACATCTCTTCTGGTTAATACTGATTCCATAGCTCTAAGTCTAAATTTTTCGATTTTTTCGTTGATAGAAGCATCTTTCTCGATATAAAGATCCTTTTGGGGAACATATGCCTCTGGCTGGTAGTAATCATAGTAGCTAACAAAATACTCTACAGCATTCTCCGGAAAGAACGCTCTAAACTCGCTATATAATTGTGCTGCCAATGTTTTGTTATGAGAAATTACTAAAACAGGCTTCTGAACACGCTCTATTACATTTGCGATTACAAAAGTTTTACCTGATCCAGTAACACCTAGAAGTGTCTGATATTTCAGACCTTTCAAAATTCCCTCCGTTAGTTCTTTTATTGCTTTTGGCTGATCGCCTCTTGGATAAAAATCCGAAATAAGCTTAAATTTCTTCATTTTGTAATACCTTGAATAAAAATCATCGATGATATAGTTAGTGCTCCCCAATTCCATACTTAACAGATCCGAATAAAAATGTTAGACTTGATGCAAAGTTAAAAATTAACAGAAATTAAACATGCGATCCTTCTAAAGCGATTTTAAAAGACTTTTACTTTATTTTTCATCCTGTTATATAGCTAGTATAACGGACACCACGAACTTTTTTGTGATTTCTTAGGTATGGAGCCAATTTAGCCAAATAGCAACCAATAACAGAAGATTTTTTTCAAATATTTTACATTTTATGTAATGGTGTAATTGTATATAATAGTATAATATAACACTAAGGAGGTAAAAATGACAACATTAAAAATTGATGATAAAATAAACGAGATAATCGAACGATTTTTGGCAGAACTTCTACTAAAAGATGGTGTTAAAATAGATAAAAAAACATTAGTTGAAAAAGCAATATTATGGACCATCAAAAATGCAGATTTCATCGAAAAAGAACTCCTAAATGAAAAAATAGAAATAGAAAAGGATCCTGCATGGATTCTGCTGGAAAAGCCGATGTCCTGGGGAATAAAAGATGCATCAATAAAGATTGATGAATTTCTTTATGGAGGGTAAAAGATAGATGTCTCTGTTGATATAAATTATTTTTAATAGCAGATTCTAAGGTATTATTCCTATAGTTCAGCAATAATTTAGAATTTAATCCTCAATTAATATAATTTTAGTTCACTCTACGGTTGTGTTTATATTGAATTTTGAAATAAAGGATATATCGGAGCAATCCATACTTGATGCTATTCTTATTTGCATACCTGAAGAAAAAAGAGATGATCCTCTATTCAAGGCTGGTATCGATACTAAAAGGAATTGGGCCTTAAAGATGCTTAAAAAATATGGTTGCTTTGTTAAAGTAGCTTATGTTGGATCCAAACTTGTAGGTCTGATACAGTATGAACCAATTCCTAGGGAAACAGTTGTTGAGATCGATTGCATCTTTGTATATCCAAAAAGCTATCAGCATAAAGGTATTGGAAAAGCTTTGTTGGAAGCTCTTATAGAAGATATGAAAAAACCAAAACCATATTTTAATAATAAAATCCCAAATGCGCTTATAACATATGCATTTGAAACGCCAGCTGGTTATCCACAAAATAAATTCTTCGAGCAAATGGGATTTAAACGCATCCGAGAAGATGATCCTTTTTTCCTATATTATCCCTTGATAGAAAATTACAAGTATGTTCCTCGAGAAACAAAGTACAAACCGCAAGAAGAAGATAAAGGAAAAGGACTTATTTTTATGAATCCAAATTGTCCCTTCTGCATCGACTTTACCGAAAAAATAAAGGAATCGATAAAAGAAGTTGCAGACATTCCTATTCGTGTTATAAATGTATTTGAAGAACCCGAAGAGGTTACTAAGAGAGGTAGTGTGCCCTTCTGTACTGTGAATGGAAAGCCCATCCAAACGTTCTTTACTGATAAGGAAAATTTCCAGAAAGAGGTTAAGACTGCAATAAGCGCGTCCTTTTAGTAACTTTTATGCCATTTTATCTTTTTTATATTTAATATTTTCTGTTCTTTTGTGCTTCAATATGAATCTTCGAAATATATAGTGGACTCTTCAGGATCAGAAATGGATCTATTTCCATTGTTTGCTTAGATCTCAAAAATTGATAAATAAATTCCTTATCAATGAATGGTGATATCTGTTTTATTGCCGTACGTAATATTTTTCCATCAGAATTATCGTTTCTGGTTGCAATAAATCCGTAAATCGACCATTTTATCGCTTCTATTATATATTTATAGAATAATCTATCAAATATATTCATAAAAGTTGCACCAAACCAAAGAAGGAGATTCATCATATAGCTCTTAACTAGATCAAGATAATAGCTATCATAATCGTGATCAATCCGTTGTTCCTGTAGTAGAATATTTTTTCCATAAATTACTTTAGCCGTTTTTATGAAATTGTTTAGAACCATTCGTTGAGGCGCAAAAATTTTTGTGATAATCGGTGATAAATTGAAGATCTTACAGAATTTTCTATTTGTTATATCCTGGTATCTACAGATAAAATGAGATTTATACATGCCAGTTATTCTGTTTATAGCCCATGATAGTTTATTTAAGATCGATTTAGGAACTGGCGTTAAACCATATTTCATTTCAAGCCTAGTTAGAATTGCATCTAATTTTTTAAGCTGAGTTTCAGGAACGTTATCTTTGAATACAAAAATTAGATCTATATCTGAGGTCTTGGTTGTTTCCTTTGTTCTCAAAGTTCCGAATAGAATTACCGATAAAACATCATCTCTGAAATATTTCTTGACGATATTTATTGCCTGTTCTAGATATTTCTTTCGAAAGCTCTCGCGCATTAGGTTCATCATTTTTCAATTTTTTAATTGCTTATTATCTATGGTAACGGATAGTATTCAACTTTTCTAAACGAGGGCTTCACTTTAATTTTATAGGTAATATAGTACATGCATTCCATCAAATAAGGATTTTATGCTATTATTAAAAAGAATTAATTCTAAATCTTGCTAGATCAAGCTATAAGATAAACAGAGAGATAGATCCTTGTTTTTATATGATATGTATTTGAGATCAAAATTCTTAATGATTCTGCTAGATTTGATAGACTTGCATTAATTTCATGCGCCCCAATAGTCAAATAGATATATGTCATATTCTCAGCTTTAGTGTACACAACATTTAAATCGATTATTTCCAAATCTGGATAGTTACTGCTAAGAAAGCTCTCGATTGTATCCGAAATTTCGCGTTCTATTTGCTTTTCTTCAAAGTGATCCAATGTTAACAACAGTATGGGTATCGAAACTATAAAGAAAGAGATTAAAAGTGCTAAAAGCCTTTGTTTCGCGATCTTTTTTGCAATTAATTCTTTTCTTATCGATTCGCCGGGTTTAATTCCCGTTAACCAAAAGAATAAAATGCTTGTAGTAGTTATTGCTAATACATTTATTGCAAGCAGAATTGTTGAGCCAAACATCAATGTATAAGCTGATGGAACACCCTTAAGAAGAAATGCAAAACCAATACCAATATTTGATGCTGGTGGTACTATCGAAGCTGCAATAGCAACGCCAACCAAAGCAGTTGCTTCTACGTTAACAACACTTATCGCAGCCGCCAAACCAGCCATTATAGCGAATATTATGTCAATATATGTTGGATTTGATATAGCAAGCATTCTGCTCGTAGGTATTGTATATGGCAGTATCATCGAAAAAATAAACCCTGTCAGGACAGAGAGACCTAGTCCAATGATCTCTGATTTTAAACTTTCTCTTCGCAATTCATCAATATTCAAAACAATGCCTAAAGAGGTCCCTATCATTGGCCCAAAATATGGTGCAATTATCATTGATGCAATGGTAATTATTATATTGTCTGTTAATAGACCTAACGTGGCTAACACTGATGCCGAAATACCAGAAAGCACATAGTTTCCAGTCAACTCAGCTTTTTCTTGGAAATCGCTTAATATTTCTTCCCTAGATGCTCTCTTTGTTGCTTTAAATCCTAATTTTGCAGGCTTAGGTGCGGATTCAACATTGTATATCTGGTATGTTCCGTAAATAGTTCCTACCCCGATTTTTTTGATTGCATCTATTACCAGTTCTACATGTTCTTCAGCAACAGTAAGAATCAAAAGTATATTACCTGAACCTTCTATTTTTTCATGTTTAATGCCCAGGGAACCTAAAGCAGTAGTTACTATTTTTTCTTTATCTTTTGGAATAATAATATGAATAGCCCGCATAATAAGTTCCTCAAAATTACTCGAGAATCTTCAGTAAACTCTCAATAAATTCGTTTATTTTCTTGTCTTCCTTGATATAATATGGTGTAGGATACAAAGTTAGTTTAACATCAGATAATTCTCTTATTAAATATCTTTGTTTTTCGTCAAAAATTACAGCATCTACTTGTTCTTGTGACATTTGAATGAGACCTGTAAGGTCTTCACTATATTTTAAAATTGATAAAAACTTTTTGTCTATTTGCCTCAATTTTTTCGGCAGAAGATACAAAATCGTTCCTTTGAATGTTTCTAATATCTTTTTTAGTGTACCTATCGATTTAAGAAAATATACGGTGAGTGGCGAAATCTGAAATAATAATATCTTATCGCTATTTTCCAGTACTTTCTTCGTTTCTGTGACTAATTTTATCTTATCCAACTCGTCATAGGATATTTTCTTTATTTTTTCGGTGAGGTCTCCATCTATCACATCCAAAAAGTTCTTTTTATCACCATCTTCTAGCTCGATTATTAGGTTCGGAAGCGGTTCTAGTAGAGGTAAGATTGTAGTTGAGATATTTAAACCACGAGTAATTCTCTCATAAAAAGCTCTAAGCGGCAAACCATTTTTAACCCAAATTGTCTGAAGCATCGATACTGTTAGCTCTAAGTCCGTCTGCTTATTTTCTATGAAATTTAATTTCTTAAGAAAGTGAAAAAGCTTATACTCATATTTTGTCCTTTTTTTCTCTGGCGATAATACTTTCAATAGATTATTAAATGCTAAGGAAATATGAATTCCAGAGCTAGTTTCACAGTCAAATGAAGGGATACTTACAATCACAAAAGAATCCTCTGATAGCTTTTTTGTTAGTGATAGAAGAAGTTTTTCTGTTATGAAACCATCTATCAAAATGCTAATCAAATAAGACACCTAGACTTTGTTTTTGGATTTATAATTAAGTATCGCAAGTATTTTGCTACTAACGTTATGTATAAAAATTGCATATAGCATTGGTCAACTGGTCATAAA
>JAGGXM010000023.1 GCA_021163045.1 Thermoproteota archaeon
AGTATGTTGAATGTGTATATCTCATATATCGATATGTTTGGGCCGTTGGTACCCCGTTGGAACAAACCAGTTAAGCTGTGTAATGAATTACTCAGTGAATGGAGAGATTTGAAAGGTTCCGAGCATAAAATAGCAGAAATATGGAAGACTTGCAGAGACTTAGAGAGAAAAATTTCATAAATGAATACGGGATCCATAATTGGTGCCATAATGAAGTTAAATCTTCTTTTTTCTAGGGAGATCAGTGATGATCTTAGAGAATTTGTAATAAAAACTCTAAAAAGATTCTTTAAAAAAGTGGAAATACAAATTGTAGATTTTAGCATAAACTTGGATCTTTTTTATAACAAATTGCGAAGGCAAGTTGATTTAGATAAGCTAATCTCTTCACTTGCCGCAAAAAGTGATAATCTTTTTTTAATGATAATATCCAAGGATGCATACGTGCCTGGACTAAATTTCGTATTTGGCGTTGCAATACCCTACAGAGGCGCTATTATATCAACATATCGGTTAAAAATGACTACAGATAAGAATCTGTTTTTAATGAGGTTGTCAAAAACAATAAAGCATGAAATGGGACATGTCTTTGGTTTAATGCATTGTAAAAATTATTGCGTCATGCGTTTTGCTAATAGTCTTTACGAGCTTGATAAGAAATCAAGCGAATTTTGTAGACGTTGTTATAAAAAGTTAGAAAAAATAGGTGTCCTATAGGAGAAATTATAAAATTAATTTATTATGAGTATCTCAACAGATAGAATGAGGATACAAGAACTTTAGTTAAATTTAATGGTGTTTCTTTTGGTTCAAATAGATCTTTTTGGAGAGGCGCCAGAGGTATTCGTTGATGTTCATGAAATAAAAGATAGAATAAGAGAAACATCAATAACTCTTTTTATAAAGAAGCTAAAGAGGCAGAATATAAAATTCATAGTTAAAAAATTGGATATCGGGGACTTGATTTTACCAATGGGATATGCAATAGAAAGGAAAACTGTTCATGATTTCTGTCAGAGCCTATTTGGAACAAAGAGTGGAAGGCTTCGTCTTGTAGAGCAAATTAAGGCTCTGGTAAATGCTTACGAAAATCCAATATTACTTCTAGAAGGCGGATTAACTGTTCGATTAGATCCGACATTGAAATCCATATTTCTGTTAAAACATCGAAAGAAAATCGGCAATAGAATCTGGCATGTTGTGGAAGAGCAAATCCATATTCATCCAAATCAATATACTGGCGCCTTAAATTGGGTAGAGCGTATGGGAGTTAGAATCATCAAATCATTCGATGCATATCATGGAGCAGATATTTTGCAGGCTCTTTATTATGAGGCGAAGGGTATTGCAAAAGAGAAAAGAACAAAAGCATACGCTGTTGTTAGATCTAAACCAAAATTCAAGAGTATTAAAGAAAAGCAATTATTCTTTTTGACAGGTCTTCCTCTTATTAGCACTGCAAGAGCTCAAAAAATTCTCGAGAAATATGGAACACCATATGATGCCCTGACAAAAATTAAATTATGGACAAAAGATATAGAAGGGATTGGAGAAAAAATTGTAAGAGAGATAGAGCGAGTTCTTTTCACTCCTTGGCAGGAAGAAACAGAAAAAGATGAGGTTAAAGAAGATGATAGTAATAACAGGATTTGAGCCATTTGGTAAATACAAAATAAATCCCGCTTGGGAGTTGGCTTCTAGAATAGATGGGCTACAAATCCAAAAGCATCAAATCCGAGCAATAAAGATGCCTGTCTCATTTAAGAAGATAATAAAAATGGTTCCAGAGATTATTTTAAAATATAAACCTACAATTTTCCTAGGTTTGGGTCTTGCTGCTGGGCGGATTGGACTTACAATAGAACGGGTTGCAATAAACATTATGGACTCAAGAGAACCAGATAATGATGGTTATCAACCGATCGATGAAGCTATTATATCAGATGCTCCAGCGGCTTATTTCTCTAATATGCCGATAAAAAAGATTGTTAAAAAATTGCGTTTGGAAGGGATACCTATTGCTGTATCAAATTCTGCTGGAACACACGCCTGTAATACGCTAATGTTTGTTGCACTCCATACAATTAAGAAGAAAGGGATAGATGCCTATGCTGGCTTTATTCACTTACCTCTACTTCCAGAACAAGATATTAAGGCAAAAACACCAACAATGAGTTTAGATATTATGATTAAAGGCATAAAGCAAGCTCTTGATGTGGCTATTAAAGATAGGCTCTAATAAAATGTAATTTGAGATTGTTTATTGATAGCTCATCGGTGCGATGATTCATCACCGATCAGGAAACCGGCCCATTTAATCATCGCTTTTCATAATTTTTTCAAATATTTCCTTACTTAATAGAGCATTTTTGAAATTTCCTACTTCCATTATAAATGGGCCAAGAAAATTCTTTCTTTTAAATGATCGGATTAACTGGTGCCAATTTACATCCCCAGATCCTACAGGTAATAGATCATCTCTTTCTCTTGGGGAATCTCTAATATGAGCACTAAATACAAGATCAGATATTTCATTATAGTATTCATGAGGCGGCATAATTAACTGTGCTTGAACTACATCGAAATTTATACGGAGATTCGACGGATAATTTTGATTCTTAAATAAAGTTATAAGGTCCTTCGGTTCAGTGATAATATCGAATTCGCCACCTCTGTTCTCAATAAGTAATAAAATATCATATTCAGATGCTAATTTTAATAGGATGCTAAGAGAGCGATTTAGAATCTTTAACGCCTGATGCTTATCTAATTTACAAGGAAGAAAGCAGAGACCTGGATGGAATATCAAAGCATAAGCCCCAAGCTTGTTAGCTAGTTGTAATGAATTTTTTATCTCCTTAATAGCAAGTTTTCGAAATTCGATATCGAAACTAGCTAAGTTTATACTATAGAATGGCGCATGAAATCTTAATTTCAGGTTCTCACCAATAATTTGCTCTTTAATTATTTTAATTACTTCATTAGACATGCAGCTATGATGAAAAATAGGTCCCTCTAATATAACTTCAATTTCCTCAAATCTAGCCTCTTTTGCCCTTATACAAAATTCCTCAAATTTTTTGGGGTTTTTCTCAGTTCCCATTGCAGACGTTGATATGCCAAAAATCAAGTAAGAATCCCCCTTGCTTTCATATTAGCTAAAAATAATTCCAAAGTTTCTGTTTTAGTTGATCCAATGACCAAATATTCTGGAATTACATTCATAAGAGTCTTTTCAAGAAGAGAAACTATATGTTCAATAGGGCATTGCTTAGGATAATCCCATGGCGATGGTAAACAACCAATATAGAGAAGCCTTATAAATTGCAAGACCTTAGAATCGAGCTCTATAGAAACATTTGAAAAATTCTCCGACATTGATAATAAATGTGAGACATTAAAGGCAATACCGATATAATTACTTTCAATAAAATCGGAGAAAAGCCTCGTAAAATGAGAGATATTTCGGAACAAATCGATGACATACGGATAATTTTCTAATAAGATAGGAACTCTATAGGTTTCTGCATATTCCATTATTGTCGAAAACGCTTTCTTGAAGTTCTCTTTGGTAATATTCGGAAACATTTTTTCTGAATAAAAAATCATTCCTGCACGAATAACAATATATTTTGCATTTACTATAGAAGCGATTTTAATTAATCTTAAAATTCTTCGCAGTGAAAGCGAACGTACGTTAGGATTTATGCTTACAAGATTATCGGTAAAAGAAGGAGCTTTAAATCCTATGCTCATGTTGTGATCTTGAGCAAATTTAATTACTCTACTTATACTTGATAATTCAAGCGTTGGTAAGTATGGCGCATCGCAAAAAACATCAATATGGTTAATGTGGTACGCTCGTAAGATACGTAGTATCTGATCATTAGTATGATGATAGAGAAGAATAGAAGAAAGACCCACCCTCAAAAAAATCCCTCAAGGTTATGATAACTGCTTCAAAGCTCTTTCTCCAATTCTTATTCCTTCATCAAAGGCTTTTAGATTCATATCTACAACTTTTGGTTTTTTGGAGAAAATTTCCTTGATGACAAGTCTAGCAGAGTCTTTCTTTAATGGAAATTCAGGTATTGTAAAGGCGATTCCTAAAAGTATTGTATTTTGAAGAAGATGGGAACCTATCTGTTGTGCTAACTCTAGAGCATTTATAGCGATTAATTTTTCTGTTCTTTTCCTTAATACGCCTATAATATCCTCGAGATTGGGGTATTGTTCCAAACCAGCAGCAACATTTGGTGGTGGGATCTGATTCGTATTCAAGATAATATATCCCTCCTTTTCTTTTACAATATTGATATTTCTAAGGGCCTCAATAGGCTCGAGGCCTATTAGCAAATCGCCAAAATCTTTTTTAATTAGTGGAGAATACACGTTACCGATTCGTACAACAGCAGTAACAGAGCCATATCTTTGAGAAAGACCATGTACTTCGCTCATAATTACGTTTTTACCTTCTTTTAATGCTGATTCGGCAATTATTCTGGTAGCAGTTAGAATTCCCATTCCACCAACGCCAGCAATAAAGACATTGAACTCTTCGGACATGTCTATTCTCTCCTAAAGTTTTGAGTGTTTTAAGTAAAATTAGGATTTTAATTTTTGGTAAGAACAATATTGAAAACTGTTGACAAAAATTTAAAAAAGTAATTTTCTCTTCTTCTCGTAAAAATTAGGGAAGATTAAAATTAATTCATCGAATTAAAATAGCAAATACCTTTTTATTATTATAAGAGGATATTTTAAATTTAGATGGTGAATTGTATGGCTCTTTACGATATAAAGATGATACCAAAGGTTGTTATTATTGGAGAACCAGCGGTAGGGAAAACATCTCTCTGTAATAGTTTCCTGGGAAAGCCATTCTCGCATGCCTACTTGATAACAGTAGGAGTTGATTTCTTTTCTAAGGATGCAGTATATGACTTAAATGGTCTTAAGGTTCTCGTTTCATGGCAAATTTGGGATTTGGCGGGAGATTACAGCTATCATGATATTATTGGACCGTATTATATTGGCTCAGATACGGCAGCAGTAGTTTATGATATAACCCGAAGAGATACATTAGAAAAAATAAGATCTTGGATTTTTCAGTTATGGGAAAAATCAGGCCAGATACCTATTGTGATTGTTGGAAATAAAAAGGATCTCAGAAATGAAACCGAAGAATGTGTAGCACCCGAAGAAGGGCAGAAATTTGCAGAAGAGCTGAACAAGGAATATGAAATTCCGGTTTATTTCATAGAGACCTCTGCAAAAACAGGAGAAAATGTGGAAGAATTGTTTAAACTAATGTTTAAAGCAATACTGTGGAAAAAATTAAAGAAGGAATCTGAAGAGCATAAAGAATAAAACTAAGTTAATTTGATTTGAGAGAGAGGTGAGATAAAAATCTCATCATAAGCCTTGGTTCTCGCCATTTTTAATATGAGATGCTCAATACCCCCTACTAATTTCTTTGCATTCCTCGATTTACTTAATTGTTCGTCAATGGTATCTTTTGTTACTATCTCGTAGACCCATGCAATCTTCCCTTCCTTTCCACGTAAAACACGTCCGACTCTTTGAATGAATTCTCTCTCCTGTTTAGAACCACCAGCAATTATAGCGATATTTGCATCACTAATATCGACGCCTTCCTCTCCTTTTTTAACTAAAATTAGGCATCTAAGAATTCCCGAATCAAAGCGCTTAGTTATTAGCTTCTCTTTAGAATCCGTTCTTGATGTAAGGACTGCTGTGGGAATAATATTCCTTATGTTTTTGAATATTTCCTCGGCGAAATTTATACTACCAGCAAATATGAAGATCTTATCGTTACTATGTTTTTTCAAGATCTCCTTAATAACTTGGATCTTATACGGATTATCTCTTGCAATTTCGATTAACTTATTTATAACAGTCTTCTTAGCAAAATGATCTCGTGTTCTATATAACTGTCTTTGAATTAAACGATATTTCTTTATGCGATCTGGTGGTAAAGGGACAAAAATTCTTCTTAAAATAACGGGTGCAAGAATCCCTGCTTTAACAAGCTCAGGATAGCTCATCGTGAAGACAATTTTACCTACTAATTTGAACAATAAAACTTCATTACGATCTCTTCTTTTTGGCGTAGCTGATAGTGCCATTCTGCATGGTGCTCGTAAGTAAAGTGCGACATTCTTAAATGTTCTTGCAGGTACATGATGAGCTTCATCGAATATTGCCAGAAGAAAACGCTGGGAAATGTCATCAATGTATTTAATACCACTTTGATATGTGGACACGGTTATTTCCTTTATTTTATTCTCGCCTTTTCCTAAAATACCAATATTAGAAATAGGAACTCCCAAAAACTCGTGAATTCTTTCAGCCCATTGTTTCAATAGAATTGTATTTGGAACGAAAATTATTGTTGGTATCTGTAGTTTCGCGATTGCCGCGAGGGCTATATGCGTTTTTCCTCCTCCGGTAGGAATTGCAATAGTGCCTTTCTTATCATTTCTTAACCAAGAGTTTAGGGCATTTATTTGGTGATTTTTTAGATTTATCTTTGAACTTACGTTTAATTTCTTATCAAAAGAAATTTTAAGGTGAATCTTAATGGGAACTTTATACTTCTGAAAGATGCTTTCTAGAAAAGCAAACGCATAAGATGGCAATTTAATAAAGATTCTATCATTTTTTTCCCACTTTTTATAAACTCTCAATCGTCTTCTAACGTAATTATCGGTTTTACTTTCTGAATAAAATTCTATAATACCCAATTCAAGTAGGTCCTTTAGTAAACTCTCTGGAGTTTTTTTGTGAAGTTCAATAATTAGATATCTAGAGGATGCCGGATATGCTATACATTCTTTTTGCTCATTTCCTATAGCGTCTAATATCTTCAAGATAGATCCTGTTAAATAACTTTTTAGTTGACTATCGGCGAGAACTTCCTGGATGTGTGCTCTTTTTATACAGATAACAGGAATCGGTATTGTACCGATCGAATCTAATGTTAAATTTCTAATTTTTCCGTATAGATATTTCTTCTGAGAAATTTCTGCTATACTGAACGGATTAAAATTCTCAGCGAAAATACATATAGAGTCTACATTCTCGATATATTTTGGAATGGATTCTCTTATTTTATTATAGAGCTCCTGTAGTTTTTTAATGTAAGATTCATCGTAATCCCTAATTATCGTAGAGAGTTCCTTAAGGAATCTCTGAAAGAAAGCAAAGAATTTCCATGTTACTTTCCAGTATTTTTCATCTGGGCTCCATAAAGCGTATTTTTTAAGGATATTTGCAGATTTTTTGATAATATCCCAGGAGAGGTCTTTAGATTGTATGGAGATATCTCCAATTTTAATGTACTGAATAGGCATATCTATCTCCAAATGATTATCGGGATTCATTAATTATGTATTAAGCTTATGTGTAGCATCTTTTGTTTATCTAAATTTTAATCAGAATTTCTATTTTATCATCCACACAAATGGTGCATATAT
>JAGGXM010000069.1 GCA_021163045.1 Thermoproteota archaeon
AACAAATAAAGTGTCTTATTTCTTGTTCCTAAAGCAACGAGAGGATAAATTCCAATATCTCCAGCATAGGCCCGTTCTCCAACATTCATGTCTATAAAAGTACCGGTGCCATTTGTCATTTTGACCGTACCTTTTGCAACTCCGCTCATATATAGTGATGCTTGCTGATCTGCAATCATTGTAAGCAATGGTATGCCATAATCCTTAACTGTACCAATTATTTGGTCATTATAAACAAATTTTGGGAGAATATTCCTTGGTATTCCTACTATTTTCGTGATATTATCACTCCACTTAAGATAAAATGGATCAAAGAGACCAGTAGCACTCGCATTTGTGTAATCTGTAACATGTTTTCCCGTTAGATTCCAAGCAACCCATGAATCAATTGTTCCAAAGAGCACTCTTCCACTATTGATGGCGCTTCTGGCATCTTCAATATTATCCATTATCCATCGAATATGCATTGAAGAATGTGTAGTTCCAAAACTTAAGTGTGCTAGGGTTATGATATAAGCTCCTTTTTTCGTTCGTTTAATAACGGGTAGAATCCTAGAGAACGCTTTTAAGAATTTCCCAAGAGCATTCCCGAATCTAACTATAAACTTGGATGAGAAACTCTCAACTAGTTCTTTGGTTCGAGTATCTTGCCAAGTAATCATATTATATATGGGTTCTCCTGTTTCTTTGTCCCAGAGGATTGTAGTACTTCTCTGATTTGTAATAGCGATCCCTAATGGTTTGCCTAGAGAACCTTCAATTTTACTAATGTGGTTTTGGACAATGTTAATTATATCCCTTGGATCCCCCTCAACCCAACCATGTTCTGGAAATTTCAACTTTATTCTTTCTTCTAGACTTTCCAATAAATCCCCATTAAGGGAAAAAGCTAACGCCTTAACATTAGTTGTTCCTATATCGAGAATAAGCAAATAACTCATTCTTTAACACGCTCCATATCTCTCTCAGCTATAATTGGGACGCCAGTCCCACAAACATTATCAATGATAATTTGACCTTTCCTAACAGGTGCTTCAATAACTATTCCTCTTAATGCATTAATAACATCCTTTACTTTATATTTAGGTATAGGGTACAGTGTTCTTACTGGCAAACGTGGATGAATTGCACCTAATATCCGAACAGTCGATGTTACCACTCTTTTGGGGTTTGTAATTTCCTCTTCAGCGTACGTTTTTCCTAGCGGACATTCATAACCTTCGATCTTTATATTTTCACCTTTCTTCTCAATCTTAATTCTACAGCCCTTCGGACAGCGTATACAAATAACTTCAAGAGCTTTCTCTAACATTCAGAAAAACCTCCTTTGATGATAAAACAACTTTTCTTGATATTTTTATTCTCTCGAGTGTTGAAGGTCTCACAAAAGGTCTTCTAAATGTCTTCAATACTTCATTCTTCTCGTTTGTTAGTTCTAATATTGCATTTTTGATTGTTATCGCGGGTCTAAAGAAAGAGATAATATCTTTATTATCTTCCCATTCAATTCTCTGAGGGATTACACTAAGAACATTATTTCCAGGGTTTATTTTAATTGGAGTTGTTCTCTTTGGTACTTTAGCCAGATACTTTTCAACGCCCTCTGCGGAGATTAATGCAGATTCTACGGCATCGTCTACATAATCAAATATCTGCACCAAGTTTCCTACCGCAAATATTCCAGGTACGCTTGTTTCGAAGAATTCATTTACTTCTGGACCACGAGTTTTTGGATCTATTTTCGCATTAATTTCTTCAAGTTTGCCCGTGTAAGGTACTAAACCGACAGAAAAAATGATGGAGTCGCACTTATAGAATTCTTCTGTGCCAGGTATTGGATTCCAGTTTTTATCTACTTTTGTTAGCATAGCTCCCTCTACACGTTTTTTACCTACAATTTCCTTAACAATTGTACGGGGTCTATATGGTATATTAAAATCTAAGATGCATTGTTGAACATTCCTCGGCAAACCCACGAAGAAATCTTCTGGGTATACTACTAGAATTGATTCTACGCCTTCTAGGTATAAGTGTCGGGCAACAATCATACCTACATCTCCACCACCAACTAATAATACATTTTTACCTGGCAGAATTCCGTAGATGTTGATCAATCTTTGTACCATTCCTGCAGTATAGACTCCTGCAGGTCGAGTTCCGCCAACCTTTATTTCAAAGGGGGTTTTCTCTCGACACCCAACAGCAAAAATTAACGCTCTAGTTTCTAATTTATTTACATCCTTTGGACTAATACAAATAACTTTTTTTAGATCTCCTTCTACATCAATGGTTTTTACAAAGCTTTCTAAATAGACATCAACACCCAATTTGTTTATTTTATCAATATAATGATCTACGAACTCGGGACCCGAAAGGGCTTTTCTAAATATTTTGGTTCCGAAACCATCGTGTATACACTGATCAAGTATTCCACCTAGTTCCTCTTTTCGCTCTATTATTGCAACATTATATCCTTTTTCAGCTAAGGAAGATGCAGCAGCTAATCCGGATGGTCCTCCTCCAATAACAATAACATCTTTCATGAGGATTCACCTCGGACAATGCCATCAAAAAGTTTAGATTCTTTCCATTCTTTGACAACCTCATTTAGCGGAATTTTAAGTTCACGAGCAAGAATTTTTGCAATCTTAAGGATGCAATAACTACCCTGACAGAAACCCATCATTGCTCTTGTCCTCCTTTTTATTGCATCTATGCTCCTTGCACCTCTTCGTATAGCTTCTACGATCTCGGCCTCGGAGACCATTTCACATGGGCAAACTATTCTACCCCATCGTGGATCCTCTTTAATCTTTCTCTCTAGCTCTTCTAAACTCATTTCAGCAACAGAAGGAATTGGTTCTCTTCTCGGATTAAAGTTCGGATTGGGATCCAATTTTAACTCCATTTTCCTCAGCAAGTTAATAACGTACTCGGCAATTGCTGGAGCTGATGCCAATCCTGGAGACTGAATTCCAGCTACATGTAAAAAGTTCTTAACCCATTTAGCTGGGCGGATTATAAAATCTTCTGTAAAAGTTGGTGCACGAACCCCAGCAAAATATCTTATAAGCTTATTTTTAGGGAAATTGGGAGCAATGGTAGAAAATTTTTTCAGCACAAAATCGATTTCTTCTTTTTTTACGGAAGTATCCGATTTATCAGGAATTTCAACCGCGGTCGGACCCCATATAATATTTCCATGGATTGTTGGGTTGATATTTCCTCCTTTTGTCGTCTTTGGTTGGGGGAATCTTAACTCAGCAGTACAATGACGAATCCATCCTTCAATATCCTTACTAAACAATAAGATTACACCTTTTCGGGGGTGTATTGTATATTCTCTAGCTCCAGCCATCTCCGCTATTTCATCAGCATAAACCCCAGCTGTATTTATAACATATTTGCATAGGTAAACGCCCTTTGTTGTGACGACCCCTTCAATAGAAAGATTGCTCTTTATGAACCCCACAACTTCAGTATTCAAATGAATTTCAACGCCATTTGCTACTGCATTTTCAGCAAGGGCAATAGTAAGTTCATATGGGTCAACTATTCCCGTAGAAGGGATGTAAACTGCTGCAATAGTATCCTTGTTTGCTTTCGGTTCTATTTCGAAGATTTCTTTACCACGAAGGATTTTAATGCCTTTAACACCATTCCTTACTCCTTTCTGTTTAACAATCCATGGAAGAATGTATTTTGAAACAAGCTTAAATAGAGGGCCTCTCAAATATTTTTTATAACGCTCCAACGTTCTTGGGGTTATAAGAAGAAGACTTCCCACTCGCTTAAATCTAACACCTAGTTCCTCCGTTAATTCATCGTACATAGCGTTTCCTCTTATATTCAATATCCTCTTAAGGCTATCTTTCGGCGGAGCAATTCCTGGATGAATCATTCCATTGTTGGCTCTTGAGGCTCCAAGTCCTACATCTGGTTCTTTTTCGATAAGTGCAACTTTTACTTTGTATCTAGAAAGTTCTCTCGCGATCGCAGTTCCTATAATGCCGCCACCAATGATTACGATATCATAACTCCCTATGATCTTTTCCTTCATTTTTTCGAAGATTTCTTTTCTTTTTTCATCTTTTTCAGTTTGTTTTTCAGGAATTTCCTTACATATTATTTTGTTTACTACCCCCTCGACTCCTTTTATACCGCCGATTTCTAGTCCGATTTCTACCCATTCTTCGTATTTCTCTACAACACCTTCAAGGAATACTATATTATCTTTTATCTTGAAAGAAATATTGTACGGAAACTTACCAATAATTTTTTTAACTTTAGATTCCAGAGACAAAGAGACCACCTTAAATAAACTGATTTAGGAATTCTATAATGTCCAAAACTGTAATATCTGAATTAACTTTACTCAAAGCTTTTTTACAGGTTGGACATGCCGTAATAATTACATTAGCTTCTTCTTTAAGTTCGGAGATTCTTTCTTTTGCTATTTCATTGGCTAATTTCGGATTTAGCCGAGAAATAGCACTCCCACCATAACCGCAACAAAAAGTATTTTTACCATGCCTCCTAGGTGCCTTTACGGACACGCCCTCGATTTTTTCAAGAATGCTACGCAACAAGTCTGGTTCATTTAATGAAATTGCTAGCTTGCATGGATCGTGATATGTAACTTCCAGACTTTCATGTGCAACTAACTTCTCCTTTAAATTCTCTCTAAGAGCTTCTGTGATATGAAGAACTTTCGGTTTGAGATTTATTCCAAACTTTTTGTAGAGGACCCTATACGCGTAGGCACAGGAAGGGCAAGACGTAATAACTAAAGATACATTCAGGGAATTAATAATCTTGGCGTTTTCTTTGGCCAACTTCTTAAATAGATCAATATTTCCTAAATTGTATGCAGGCATTCCGCAACATTTTTCATTCTCTAGAGTAAAAGGCTCATATCCTAATTTCTTAAGGAGTGCTATACTTTTATCCGCAAGTTCTGGGAAATTCTCAATTATTTCGCAACCTCTAAGGAACAGCACATTTCCTCTCTTATTTTCAGATGGTTCTTTGATTCTTCTTCCATAGATATTCCCTGAACTCTCCAGTTTATCAAAAACATCTCTAATTTCATTAGGTATAAGCCCTTTTTTCACAGCTTCTTCTTTAAGGGGCCTGATCAGGTCTGCTACCGAGAATTCGAATGGACACCATTGAGTACATGCATCACAAGAAAGGCACATATAAAGCGGATAAATGTTATCCAGATTTAGATCAATTACTTTTTTATTTATAAAAAGAGCAATACGGGCTTTACCTGCTGGTGAGGTTGTTTCTTTTCCATCTACTATGCTAACAGGGCATGCATGACGACACATATTTGGGCATAATGCACATTTAGTTATATCGTCAGCACCTGAAATCTTCTTACCTATAAACTTGAAGATCAGAGAGTACTTTGTGCGTAGACCTTTATCTTTAAGAGATTCCATCAACCAATCCCATTTTCCAGGCATCTCTATAACCCCATATTATTCGGATTCATAATATCTTTCTCATCTAAAACTTGTTTGATAGCTTCTAATAGCTTAAAGGCATCTCCTAATTCCTCTTTTAGCCAAAGGGCCCTATGCCTTCCAATTCCATGATGATGACTAATTGTACCTTTACTTTCAATTGTAGCTTTCATTGCTGAATCCCAGACCTCTTTATAATATTCATAAGCTGTTTTTCCACGAGGAGGTATGCCTGCAAACGTGAAATAAAAGCAAACACCTTGAGGATAGAAATGTGAAGCATGTGCTGAAGTAAATAAAGTTCCTTTTACTGAATTCATGGCCCTAACCACTCTGTTGTATAATTCCATGGAATTCGTCCAATCAACTGCGACCTCTATTGTATCAAAGACTACACCAAGTGGAGCAAACTCGGAGGCCTCTTTTACTATAAATCGAGTTTGAAGCCAATGTTCAACAGGCCCTTCACCTAATTTTTTCCCTTTGAATTCAGATTCAACTATCCTTTGCTCTACATTCACAATATCCGAGTCGCCTTCTATAATAATTACTGTAACTATTTTGCCATAAGCCTCGTCAATAGTGTAAAAATGTCTTTTAGTTTCTATTATGTCATAGATTCTAACAACAGCAGGTCTAGCTCCTCTCCAGAGTATCCGCTTGACAGAATCAAGGGCATCTTCTAAGG
>JAGGXM010000108.1 GCA_021163045.1 Thermoproteota archaeon
GTGATGTAGACCATTTAATTTATAAATAATGAATCTAATATCAAGCAAGAATAATTTGCTCTTACTAATCCAATTTTGTTTAAATTTAATGATTATCCTTTTTATTTCTATTTTAGATTTGTTAAAGAAATCCTTTTATTGAGTTTAATTGTTTCGTATCTATGTTTTCTAATGTATTATCTGGAGGATACATATTATGGACAATATATCCGTAAAACTACCAGATTGGATGATCAAAGCTATAAATAGATTGATTGAGATGGGAATATTTCCAAATAGAAGTGAGTTCATACGCGCTGCAATTCGACGATTACTTGAGCAATACTCAAAGGATCTTAGGTTAGGATTAATAGAAAAATCAATAGCCTTTAATACTAATGAGTAAATCAAATAAAAGTTTATAATCAAATAGTTCCTGAAACTGATAATTCAAATTACTCGAAGGTGTTATGAATGGGCGCTTACAAATACATTAAAGCATTTTGGCGAAACAAAAATTCAGAAGAGTTCAAGCTATTAATGAAAGAAAGAAGAATTTTATGGCGGAGAGAGGGCGCGATCGTCAGAATAGAGAGACCAACTAACCTTTGGAAAGCGCGTAATCTCGGCTGGAAACCGAAGAAAGGATATATTCTAGTAAGAGTCCGAGTCAGGAAGGGTGGGCAAAGAAAGCCAAGGCCCCGAAGTGGAAGAAAGACAAAAGGGCTAGCGATTTCGGGACATACCGTTAGGAAATCTCTGAGACTAATAGCAGAGGAGAGAGCGGCAAGAAGACATCCAAATTGTGAGGTACTGAATTCCTATTGGGTCGGATCTGATGGTGTAAGTGAGTATTTTGAGGTAATTCTTATTGATAGAGGAGAACCAACAATAAAAAATGATCCAAAAATCGCTTGGATTACTGAAAAACAGCATAGGGGAAGAGTGTTTAGAGGATTAACAAGTGCTGGTAAGAAAGCAAGGGGACTCCGAAATAAGGGACGGGGCGCAGAGAAGGTAAGACCTAGTAGACGGGCTGTGATTAAAAAAAGGTTAAATCGAAAAAATTAGAGATTAAAACTGTAGCCGAATATTATCAAATTTTTAAACGTAAAGCAGTATTTAACTGAGGATAGATAAAGTGGGGCCTAATAAGAAATATCTCTTGCCCTCTAATTCTAAGCTATTAGTTACCAGTCCTAGGAATTACGAAATGGATGCAGCAAGCGAGATTTGGCATGCATTGCGAGCTACTGGCTATGAACCGGATGCGGAGGTTCATATTATCAGACACAAAATTAAGGAATTAGCAGGTCTCGTTATTTTATGCTTCAAAAAAAATTCAAGAGATGCGGTTAGAGTAATAAAACAATATTTTCTTAAGAAGCCATGGATCATGAAGTTCGCACAAAAAGTAGTTCCATTAGAGTTTATAAGTCAAAAAATCGAAGAAATAGAGGCTTTCTTAGAGAAGAATAGAAACAGAATTGGCAAAAATGATACATGGAAGATTAATGTTAATAAACATCTCGCTTTAGATAATAGAAAATATCTTATTGATAAGTTAGCTAAAAAAATATGGTGGGGAAAAGTTAATCTTAGCAATCCAATATGGATTGTCAACCTAGAAATTATCACTAATAATTACGCGATATCTATCATAAAAAAAGATGAGATCTTAAAACGAGCAGACATTATATAGTACGCCGGGGTTGCCGAGCTGGCACGGCGCCAGGCTCGAGACCTGGTGGCGGTATCGCCTCGCGGGTTCAAGTCCCGCCCCCGGCACCATAATGAAGAGGGCTATAAATGGAAACAAATGAGCTTCTAAATAGAATTAATTTAAGTTTAGCAAAAATAGATAAGATTATTAAATCCAAAGTTAACTCTAGCAGAAAAAAACGGAAAATTAAGCAGATTTTAGAACTCATTAATAGGCAATTTACTACAATTGCAAGAGTAATATCCTCATTTAATAAACTAAGCTATAAAAAACGGATAATAGATCAAGTTCGACCTATTTGTAATAAAATTTTAGATGTAATTAAAGAAACATTAAATTGCGACTCATTAGCATTAGAGCATATATACTTGGTACGGAGAATATTTGATTGCGGTTGTATAGACGCTGCAGAACAGTTAGTATCCTTAATTATGAAGAAGAGTGATCAGGATATAGATCTGTTATCAATGTTAGCGGATATAACTCTTGAGATCGGCATGATTGACTTAGTACTGAAAATTTTCAAAAAATTAAAGGAAGAAGGGCTAACTTGCTTTGAAATCGAATATAACGAAGCACTTATCAAATACATGATGGGTGACTGTGAGGAATCTCTTAATATACTTAAGAATATCCACAGAAAGTATAACAAAAAATCATCGCTTGGGTTAAAAATCGCACTTTTAATCGCATTAGGACGAATATCCGATGCTATTAAACTTGCAAAAATTAAAGTTCGTAAGAATTAGTATGCTTATTAAATGACCTCTATTAAATGAAGAAAAACTTTTATATTAAAAAACCAATCTTCTAACACAAAACTGAAAATATTTTTAAAGGTGAACCATAATGGCATATGCACCAGGTACTACAGCAATTCCTGTATTAATTCTAAAACAAGATGTTAGAAGAGAGCGAGGTAAGAAAGCGATTTTTGGTAATATTTCTGCAGCAAGAGCGGTCTCGGATATTGTTCGATCAACGCTCGGACCTCGTGGTATGAATAAAATGTTAGTCGATAGCCTTGGAGATATCGTCATTACAAATGACGGTGCAACAATCTTAGATGAACTAGATGTAGCTCATCCTGCAGGTAAATTACTCGTTCAAGCAGCAAAAGCTCAAGATAATGAGGCTGGAGACGGAACCACAAGTGTGACAATATTTGCTGGTGAGTTGCTGAATTTAGCTGAAAAACTATTAGATCGAGGGATTCATCCAATATTAATCGTTAATGGCTATAGAAAAGCTCTTAAGAAGGCGAGAGAATACTTAGAAGAAAAATTAGCAAAAGTGGTAGATATTGATGATATACATACTATGAAAAGAGTCGCAATCAGCGCTCTAAATAGCAAATTGCCTCAAGAAGTCAGAGAATATTTTGCAGAGTTAGCATATCAAGCCGCAAAGCTCGCTTATGATCAAGAAAGGAATTATCTTGACTTAGAGATGGTAAGCATAATACAAAAAGAGGGAAAATCCCTACTAGATAGCGAGTTTGTCGCCGGTGTTGTTATAGATAAAAAGATAGTACATGCAGAGATGCCGAGAATAAAGAGAAATGCAAGAATTGCCTTAATTGATCAGAATATCGAAGTCGAAAAAGCAGATATTACCAGCAATATTACCCTAAATAGTCTAGAGGCCCTAGAAACACTCAAAGAGAAAGAGAAAGAAGAAATTGAGAAAATGATTAAGAAATTAATTGATTTAAAGGTAGATGTAGTTTTCTGTCAAAGAGGTATCAGCGATATCGCACAAGATATAATGGCTAAACATGGCATCATGGCAGTAAGAAGAGTTCGAAGGCTAGATATGCTACTCCTCAGCAAAAGTACAGGAGCAAAAATTGTGAGCTCAATAGAGGATCTAACCGAGGAAGATCTAGGATATGCTGGGCTTGTTGTTCAAAAGAAGGTTGGCGAAGACAAGATGATATATGTACAGGAGTGTAAGAATCCAAAAGCAGCCACATTGATAGTCCGTGGAGCAAGTAAACATATAACAGATGAAGCTGAAAGAGCACTGAAAGATGCGCTTCATGTATTAAAAGATGTCTTTGAAGACAAAAAGATTGCACCAGGTGCTGGTGCTACCGAGGTTGCGATTGCAACATACATTAGAAACTGGGCATTATCTACAGAGGATTTATCTGGAAAAGAAAAAGAGGTTGTTATAGCGTTCTCGGATGCATTACTTACGATACCAAAAGCTTTGATTGAAAACATGGGTGGAGATGTAATCGAGTTATTAGGAGAATTAGAAAAGAAAAATTCGGAAGAGCCGGGTAAGTGGGGATTCGATGCACAACTAGGTGAAATCGTCAATGTTGATGAAGTAGAACTCATAGACCCGCTGCGAGTTAAAAAGTACGTTCTTTCAACTGCAGTTGATGCAGCAGTTACGATTCTTAGAATCGATGATGTAATTGCATCCAAACCAAAGAAGGAAGAGGCCAAGAAACCTGGACAGGGCGGCCCAGGCATGGGTGGCGGTATGGGCGGCGCTCCTGAGTTCTAAATCCCAGTAATTACTTTCTTTTTCTTAACTTAATAGTTGTAGCTTCTTCTAGAGTTTCTTTAACTAGATAGTATGTTACATCACCAATATCATCAACAATCGCAATTATAAGCTTCATACTCGAATTTCGGTACATATCCGCAGCTTTATTCAGATCAGATAGCGATACTGGACGAAGGGCCGAAGCGGTAATTATTATTCCCATAGGTTGATTCTCAAAGGTGGAATCTCCTCTATTGAATAGATGAATATGAAAGAAGGGGGAGTCTTTAACTCGTAATGGATAGCCTCGTGTTCTTAAGTCGGTGTATATTAAGAAAAATTCCCATAGATTAGAATTTCTTCTGATAAAATATCGAGTTATAGAAGTCAAATCTAATTTTTTTTCGTTTGAATATATTACAATCTTATCCTTAAAGAGGAGATACATGGCTTCAACAGGATGCAATTGTAGGTAATCCTCTTTCTCATCGCCATATCCCAGACTTAATAGCCCCCGCCATTGTGGATTTTCTGATTTTTTCATTATAATTTTACCATTAGAAAGTTCGGCTGTGTTTCTGAATCTAACCAAAATATAAGCCTCCTCTATACCCCTTTTGATAAGCATATATATCTAGATGACATTTAGATGTCATCTGCCTTTTATTTAACTGATATGTAAGCATTACCTAAAAATGTGGTGATCACTTATGCGGATAAAAGAATTCCAGGATAAGATAAAAGCACTAATTCATCGGGCAAAAAGAGGTGAAAACTTAGGAATTTTTGGTGATTATATCAACGAATTGATTGAGGATGCGAAAGTGATTGCAATAGATCTTCTAGGTGACAAGGATTACAGAAAGAAGGTACTAGAAGCCGTTTTTCAAACAACATTGATAGCCTCATTGCTTAATATTGATGTGGAATACGAGATAAACAAGTTATTTAGAGGTTTGATATTATTAGGAAGCGAAGGTTCTTGAATTCAGCAAAGGAAAAGTTTAACTCTAAAATATCAGGAAATATTATTAGAATTAATTACAATTGGGATATTTAATGGGCGTAAAATTCGGGCCCTTGTTTAAAGAGGCTGGAGTTGGATTAACAGTAGATCCATCATACTTGGATGGCAAGACGATAGCAATAGATGCTCTTCCTACCATATATGAGGTTTTAGCTACAATTAGGGACTATAGAGGGGAATATCTAAAGGATAATCTTGGAAGAGTAACAAGTCATTTAGTAGGATTATTCAATAGAACTGCCAGAATGCTTTCTTTAGGAATAAGGCCAGTATATGTTTTTGATGGGCCACCACATCCACTAAAAAACAAAACGGTAGAAACACGGAAAGAAAGAAAAGAACAAGCATTACAGAAACTCAACGAAGCAAGAAAAGCGGGTGTTATAGAGGATATTGTTAAATATGCGAAACAAGCAATATTCGTAACAGATGAAATCATAGATGACGCAAAAAAACTCCTTAAACTCCTAGGTGTTCCTATCGTACAAGCGCCGCATGATGGAGAAGCACAAGCAGCATATCTAGTTAAGCGGGGAGTTTGCTTTGCTGTGGCAAGTCCGGATTATGATTCCTTTCTTTACGGATCCCCTAAAGTTATTAGAGGCCTAAAAATGAGCCTACAAAGAAAGGAAAAGCCGATAATCTATGATTTAAGTACAATATTACGTTCACTTAACATAACACGAGAACAATTAGTAGATATCGCAATTTTAATCGGAACAGATTTTAATCCAGAGGGCTTCCGAGGAATTGGACCCAAGAAAGCGTTAAATTTCATAAAAAAACACGGCAGTATAGAAAATTTGATAAAGAAGAAAATTATAAGCTGGGAGCTCTCTATAGATGTTAATGAACTTAGAGAAGTCTTTCTTAATCCAAAGGTCTCAGATGACTACGTTATTAAATTCTCAGAGCCCGAAGAGGAGAAAATAATAGAATTCCTCGTAGAAGAGCATAATTTTTCTCTAGAAAGGGTAAAAAAGGAATTAGGTGAGATCTTTAGAAGAATCAAACGTGAAAAGAAGGGCGGTGTTCAAGCGTCATTAGATAAATTCTTTGGTTAGCTATTCAATATTATAATAGGATTCCATTTTAATGAGTTCTTCTTTGATGTTATTCAGAATATTAAAAAGTTCTTCCCCGAAAAATTTCCTTATTTCTGATATTTGGTTATTTGTTGTATATATCATTTCCTTTAAGAGCACATTTACACCCGAATTGTCTACAGAACTTATGTTTTCTTTCAATAATCCAGTTAGCTCTTCGATTCTAGATCGTAAATCTCTGAATAAATCGTCGATATGATCCAGCTTGTCAAAAGACCATCGTCCTAGCTTAGAAAAACCTTTAACTTCACCTGCAATGGATAGGAGCTGATTAAGAAAATTTACAAATTTTTCATGGAGACTCTCCAGAGTATCACTAAAAACTTCTAGTACTGGCTTACTAATTTCATCATCCAGATCATAGAGTTCACTTTCAGCCATAGATTCTAAGTTTTTGGCTTGTTCAAATAGAGGTTTAAACTCATTATTAATTCTGTAAATTAAATCGTCGAATTTTTTTTCTCTGCTCATTGTAGGATCACCAATTAATTATCTATTTTACAGTAGATCCTCTACTCTTCATTGTCGAGAACTTCGATATCTGGTAATTCTTCCTCTTCAGTCTCGGATTCTTCCTCTCCCATCTCTTCCGTTTCTTCCTCAACTTCTAGTGGTTTTTCTAGGATTGCAATCTCTTTACCCCGCGATTTTAGGAAATTGAAACGTTCATATATATTATCCAGTTTGTTAAAGAGCCAGATCCTATTTTTGTTAGTTATTTTTGGTAGATTCTCCTCGATTATTTTCTTAATTTCTTCCTTGTTATCTAGTTTTATATCAAGAAAGATTTTATCCCATGTGCCAGAAACAGAGTCCTTACTTGGCTTCTTTATTATGAGGTAGATACCATCTTCTTGGAATATTATATTTGCAAAATAATCTTGGACTATTGGACATAACTCTAGATCATGAATTCGGAATGAGTATGGATGTCTGCATTCAATCTTACTTTCCCTTTTAATCTTATAAGCACAGTAGAGGTTATCGTAAAGGATCCTTTGTTCGGTTGATAATACCATCGATATTCCTCCTTAAGATTATTGCTGTCACTTCTTGTGTTTCAAAGAGATAATTATAGAAAAATCTTTTGGTATTTGAAAATTATCTAATGATAGTCTCTTTAAACTTTTTCTCAACACTCTTAACAAAATCTATTATGATTGGTTCAATGGTTTTAAGGTAACGTTCAGGTTTCGTTAATTCTCTGAGAGTTTTTTCATCTAATAATTTCTTAACTTCTTCATTATTTCTAATAAGTTCCAAGAAATTTTTATTTTCATTTATCGCTCTTTGAGCGAGCTCTCTAATCAGCTTGTGTGCTTGTAATCGTCCTAGTCCTCGACGGGCAAGTTCCATGGTAATAAC
>JAGGXM010000101.1 GCA_021163045.1 Thermoproteota archaeon
CAATTAATGCATTTACCAAACTGAGATGGAAAGCATGCAACGAGGATTATAAATTTGCTAGATTTCCATTAATAGGTACACCCATTGTAGCTTGGAAAATGATTAACGGTGATACGCAGCAAAAGATGTGGTGGGAAACCATTACAGCCACCATGCTAATGACCAGATATGCCGACTTGTTAATTATGCATTCGCTCGAAGGCTGGGTATATCTACCGCTAGTTATGTGGAGGTTCAACCTATATACAGATCCAAGAAGACCCGTAGCCGTAACTCCTGGATTAAGGACATTAGGCAGTCCTGATGAGAAATCACCAGTGTTTGTAACAGGAAATTATGCATTAACTTATTCGCTGGTGAGCTCAGACATCGAAAGCGCTAAAGTTAATGGCTATTTACTGGTTATCGACACTGAGGGTATAGCTGTTGAATGTGCAGTCCCCGGCAAAAAATTCACACCAGATGTTGTAGCAGAAACTCTAAGTGAAGCAGGTTTAGAAAAGATGGTTAAGCATAGAGTACTTATTATTCCCGGTAAGGCAGCTAGGTTGGCTGGTGATATTGAAGATGCAACAGGTTGGCGTGTCTTGGTCGGTCCACTGGATTCAAGTGAGATAGGCAAGTTTATATTTGAAAAGTGGAAGCCTGAAGTATTAAAAGAGATATTTGGAGAGGAAGTACTATAGTTTTTAGTGATATCTTCTAATTTTTTTACTTGTTTCCCACCAAGTGGGGAATAGCTCCTTTTTACCCGGTAAAACAAAGCCAGCTAGATATTCATCCATAAAATCGGCATCCTTAAGTAAGTCGTAGTATGCTAATAGCTTAGCTACCTCAACGGCTTCGTCCCTAAATTTACTAGACACTAACGTAAGATACGCCCCACCTACAGATCCGTTACCTAGATATATTATTCTAGCGTTTGTGAATTCTGGCAACAATCCTATTGCAGTAGCATTATTTGGATTAATATAGCTTCCAAAAGCACCACATATATATACTCTAGTGATATCTTCGACAGATAATCTCATTTTTTTCATCAAAACAGAGATTGCCGCGCAAGCAGCAGATTTAGAGTCTATTAAATTAGCAATATCTTTTTCTGTAATTACTATATCTGTACCGGTAGCACTATTCTCCTTAGGGACAACGACATATTCGTAACCGTCAATACCCTCACGCACGTAAGGTGACTTAATTTTTCTATTAAATTTACCTAATGCGTCAATTATGCCGTTTCTAAATAATTCGCTCAATAAATCTATTAACCCAGATCCACAGATTCCTTTTGGCTTTGTGTTCCCTATTACCTTGTACTTAGCCTTTAAAGATTGCGGATCAATTTTTACACTTTCTATAGCTCCGTTGGTAGCCCTCATACCGAATCTAACACCCCAGCCTTCAAATGCAGGTCCAGCGGCAGCCGTTGTTGCCAATAACCATCCCTCACTACCAATCACGACTTCAACATTAGTTCCTATGTCAATCAAAAGAGAAATCTCTGGACTTTTATGCATTCCAGATACAAGTATATCTCCAATAGTATCCCCGCCTAAAAATCTACCTGCATTTGGCAAACAATAGACCTTTGCACGAGGATTGACATTAAGACCCAAATCAGATGCATTCAATATAAATGCTTCTCTAGGTATCTCAACTTTATATTTAGTTACAAGTAATGGTTCGGGATTCTTGCCAACAAATAAATACTCCATAACTGTGTTCCCAGCTACACTTACATCGTATATCTCGCTTGCTCTAATGTTAAGTTTTGATTCGAATCTTTTAATTAAAAAGTTAATAGTATCTACAGCAGCCTTTTGAAGAGTTTTTAATCCTCCCTCATGCTCTAGTGCGTATCCAACCCTGGAAACCACGTCTTCACCATAACTTAATTGAGCATTATACTCGGATTCTGAATCCAGTTTCTTGCCTGTAACTAAATCTATTAGATAGGCAACTATCTTTGTGGTACCTATATCGACAGCTAGACCGTAAATTCTATTGGAAGTGTTTCCTCCTTCAACATCAATGACGTTGTTAACATATCTTGACAATACGAATGTTAACCCCTCTGGATACGATTTTTTAATCGTTTCTATTTTAGACAGCAACAATTCTGAAAACTCTACTTTTGCGTTGATTTCATAACCTAATAGTTCTTGTAGGTCTTTTATTGCTACGTCACCAGGAAGAAATATTTTGCATATCATGGGGTTCGGAGAAACTGTGGGTAGCATAACTTCAGCTTGGATTTTAGGTTTCTCAATAATTGTTTCAGGTGGAATAAATATTTCACAATCACTCAAACATCTTGTCAGGCATGCTAAAACATATCCATTTCTTAGTTCGTCTGGTGTTAACAACTTTTCATCCGGGTTGTACTTAAAGTCAAATTTACCGGACTTTATAATTATCTTACATTTTCCGCATTCTCCTTGGCCTCCACAGACACTTCTGATAATGATGCCAGCACTTCTTAAAGCATCTAAAAGATTGGTTTTGGTACTTATTTTTATCCTCTTTCCATATGGTTGAATCGTAATGTTCACATATTTCATCTTTCCAGCCGCCGTACATTTGTTAGCTTATACTAAAATTGCTAAACTTTAAGGTAGAGCGGTATTAACATTTATTAGCATATGCTCAATATTAAGTTAACGAATAAAAGCTCACTCCATCAAACTAAACCAATCTTGTTAACTATTCTCTTTACAGCTTGTAATGCAGGCGCTTCACTCGGCAAATTGAATAAGGATTTACCATTTAAATTATATTCATATATGTATGGGTCTTCCGGAACTATGCCTGCAGGTTTTATGCCGATCGATCTAGCAATTTCCGCAAATTTCTCTTCAAAGTTTAATGGAAACTTGTTCCCAATCAGATAGAAGTCCTTAATTTCAATATGTACCTCTTTGGCTAATTCCTTAATTCTCTTAGCGGTTTTAAAACCCATTTTTGAGGGATCTGTGACTATAAGCATTGTATCTACATTCTTATCTGTTCTCCTACTAAGATGCTCAAGTCCAGCCTCCATATCCATTAATACAATATCGTAATTTGATATGATTGTATCTAATATCCTTGTTAATATACTATTTACGTAACAATAGCATCCTTCGCCCTCGGTTCTACCCATAACCAATAAGTCAAACCCTTCTTCTTCTATCAATGTACTATAAACCCATCCCTCAAGCAAATCTCTTTTTGAAATACCATACGGCAGCGATCCTTGTTCAATTTTCTTCTTCAGTTCATTTGCAGCTTCACCCACTGTCTTATGAACCTCAATGTTTAGTACATCAGGTAAATTTGTATCTGGATCTGCGTCCACAGCTAGAATATTATATTTTCTTACATCAACCAATACCTTTAAAATCAATGCTGCTATCGTCGTCTTTCCTGTTCCACCCTTACCAGATACTGAAATAACTCTAGTCATTTATATCAACCAGATAGATTCACAAAGTATATTCACTTAAAACTTACTCATGCTCTTCCAAAATTTTTTTAATTTTCTTAGATTATGTTAGGATATGTATGCCAGCATTTGGAACTGGGAAAAGGTTTCTAATACGATAAAAAAATTAAAAGGTAAATTAGGGTTTCCAAATAGGGATGAACTTAAATTTTTGGGTTTTAGATTGAACTTGCTTAATGGAGATGTATTTGATGAATATTTGCTCAGAGATAGATCAGACATCGCTCCAACTATCTACTTTATACTACATAGGTACTCAGTTTCCCAGGAGGAAAAAGAAACAGGCCATCTAATTACCTTTAAGCAGATCTATGGTGGGGATCTATATTTTAAAACTTACGAAAATAATGTGCTAAAATTGCTAGAACGCGAATTCAGCGATGATATTGATGTACTTATTGAGACTGCAAAAATATTGGGGGGTACAGAAGTAAGAGTTAAGGATTATGACATAGCTATTAAAATTTACATTTTACCGCTTATTCCAGTATATTTAGTTATTGACTTGGGTGATGAGGAATTTCCGCCACTAATAAATTTATTTTATGACTCATCGATAAGGAGTTTCTTTACAGCTGAGGAAACATCTCATTTATCTGAATTACTAACAATTAGACTAATTGAACTATCCAGAGAGCTAAAAAAGTGAATCTAATCCTATTGTTATCTTATAATTTTTTATAACAAGTTGTTCGTAAGTACGAAGGGTACTTAAACTTGCTATTATTAAATTTTTAGCTATTATGTTTATTAGTAGAAGTTGCATTACGATGCGCCCTAAACTGTTAAAAGTAATTTTCAATTACCAAAATAACGTAATCGTTCATATTGGAAAAATTCCCTCTTTCCATTTTTGATGTTTTTTAATATGCTTGAGTGCTTCTTGGTAATAACATGTTTTATACAGCCGTTATGTTAACTTTTATGGCATCATTTTTCAGATCCACTAAAATTTTCGTTAAATTAATAGCTGATTGTTAAATTTAACTTTCTAGTTAACCAATATTTAAATATCATTTTCTATCCTAAATTAACATACAAAAAAGATAATTTGTTTTATGGTGTGTGTCCCTGAAATGGGTAATAAGGGAAGGTTTTTGATTATAGGGTCATTAGATAGATTTTCTGGCAAAACTCTCTTCATTCTTAGTTTAGCTAAAATATTAAGTAATCAAGGATATAAAATTGGATATTTTAAACCATTAGGAGTCAAAAATTATGTTTTGGATACTGGAAACATCGTCGATGAAGATACCTACGTTATGAAGCAAATGTTCGATTTGAAAGAACCACTTGATGAATTATCGCCATTTGTGTTTCACTACGATTTCATGAATAGGGTTCTAGTTAAAGATAATGTTCAAAATACCCAGAACATGGTTATAAATTTAGCTAACAAAATAGCCAGTAACAAGGATATTGTCTTTATAGAGGGACACGGATGCGTATGGACCGGTGAGTCTATAGGCTTATCATCATTAAAGCTATCGAAGCTACTTAAAGCACCGCTAATTATTCTTGTAAATTATGATCCACTATACACATGTGACAGAATACTGTTAATTAAGAGACTCATTGAAAA
>JAGGXM010000128.1 GCA_021163045.1 Thermoproteota archaeon
ATAATTAACATAGTAATTATTCAAAAACTTATTACTATTTATTTCAGATAAACTACATTAACCTCTTAGTTGGTGCCTTAAATGTTAGACGTTAATAAAATAAGGGAAGACTTTCCGATATTAAAACGAAAGATAAATGGTAAACCATTAATTTACTTTGATAATACAGCAACATCGCAGAAGCCTATTCAAGTTATAAACGCTATAAAAGAGTTCTATGAGCAACATAATGCAAATATCCATAGGGGACTTCACACATGTAGCCAAGAGGCTTCGGAACTTTATGAAGAAGCTCATGATAAAGTAGCCAAATTCATTGGGGCTAGTGGCCGTGAGGAAATAATTTTTGTAAGAAATGCATCTGAGGCCTTAAATTTAATAGCATTTAGTTGGGGTTTAAATAATTTAAAACCAGGAGATGAAGTAATCACCACAATTATGGAACATCATAGTAATATTGTTCCTTGGTATCTTATAGCACAGAAAAATAAAATCAAGATAAAGTTTGTTAACATAACAGATGAAGGTATACTACGTTATGATCAATTCGAGAAAATGATTACTGATAAAACGAAGGTTATTTCGGTTGTTCATATGTCTAATGTCCTTGGAACGATAAATGATATAGAGAAAATTTCTAAGCTTGCACATGAACATGATGCTTTATTTATTGTAGATGGAGCCCAATCAGTTCCGCACTTACCGGTTAACGTTAAAAGTTTAGATATTGATTTTCTTGCTTTTAGTGGACATAAAATGTTAGGGCCCACTGGAATCGGCGTATTATATGGTAAGGAAGATTTTCTTCAGAAGATGCCACCATTCTTAGGTGGCGGGGATATGATAAAATCGGTAAAATGCTCACTTGATGGTATTTGTGATATTACGTGGAACGAACTCCCTTGGAAATTCGAGGCCGGAACCCCTAATATTGCTGGTGGTATCGGTCTTGGCGTTGCTGTAGATTACCTAGAAAAGTTGGGTATGGAAAATGTCAGAAAGCATGAGATTGATATCACTCAGTATGCTCTAAAGCGATTAGAAGAAATCGAAGATGTAAGTTTCTTTGGCCCACGAGATATAAATGTAAGAGGCGGAATAATACCCTTCCTAAAGGAAGGGATGTCTCCACATGAAATAGCCATACTCCTAGATACTTTTGGGATTGCAGTAAGGAGCGGATTTCATTGCGCACAACCTTTACACTTAAGATTAGGACTAAACAGAGGAACCGCAAGGGCAAGCTTCTATATTTATAATACAAAAGAGGAAGTTGATGTTTTTATAGATGTCCTTAAGAAGATAAAGGTGTAATCAACAATGTCTAAAGTTAAAAACTTAACAATTAAGAGAAAACCGATAGGATTTTATAATATAACATAGTTATAATACATCGGTGAGACTGATGAGCTCAAGAATTCCATTACCTTACAGTCCAAAAATATTAGAATTATTCAGAAATCCCAAAAATTTAGGACCGATGAAGGATGCTACTATTCAAGCAACAGCAGGAAGTCCCGCGTGCGGGGATATGATATCTCTCTACTTAAAAATTAAGAGAGAAAATAATAAAGATATAATTGAGAAAGCCACATTTGAAAGTTATGGCTGTGCAGCTAATATTGCAACAGCAAGTATTCTAACAGAAATGATAAAGGGTAAAACCCTAGAGGAAGCATGGAAAATATCCTGGAAAGATCTAGCAAATCAGTTAGGAGGTCTTCCAGCTATAAAATTTCATTGTAGTATTTTAGCCGTTGGTGCTTTTAAACGTGCTGTACGTGCCTACTATAATAAGATAAAAGAACATCCGAGTTGGTTGCCAAAAGACCTGACTAGAGAAGAAAAACAAACATATGAAGAGGAGGAACTGATAGAAAAATTCTATAAGAAAAATGAGTAAAGGCGAGTAAAAATGGAAACTATAGACCTTACAGAAGTGGGAGAAGGCTGTGTTGAGCATCCAATAGTTAAATTAAACTCTATCTTACGGGATCTCCATAGGAAACAGACGGAAGTTAAGATCCTTGCTAATAAAGATGATCTTCCATTATCGGTTCTTAAGATTTCTCTTGGGAAACATGGATACACTATTGTAAAAGTAGATATCAGAGATTCTATCATTGCAGTGGAGGCTAAACCTATCAAAGAATAAAATATGGAGCTGTTAAATATGTCAGTTAAAGATCTATTAAAAGCACACGGTGAGCCTCCTAGGGAAGTATATCTTGATCTAGAAAACTCTGGCTGGGTGCCGCCAGAAGTTGTAAATGCAATGATACCTTACTTTAATGAAATTGGTTATGGCCATCCAGCAATTACACATAAAAAAGGATGGGAAGCTTATGAACTCCTTTATGAAGCAAAAGAGGAACTCGTCAAGAGAATAGGTGCAGATTCCATAGATGAGGTTGTATTTACTCATAGTGGAACTGAAGCTAATAATTTAGCAATATTAGGTACAAGCCTTGCTAATAGAGATAAGAAAGGAAAAATAGTGATGTCGGTAATAGAGCATCTTAGCGTGATTTTCCCGGCAGAACAAGCATCTAAATTATATGGTTTCAAGCCCATACGGATCCCTGTTGATGAGCAAGGATTTATAAATCCCGAGATCTTTAAGGCATACATAGATAAAGACACGACTATAGTAAGCATACAGATGGTAAACCATGAAATAGGTACAATCCAAAATGTGAAAGAACTCGTAGAAATTGCCAAGGATATAAACCCCAACGTTATATTTCATACTGATGCTGCGGATGCCTTTAGTAAAATCGATTTTAATGTTAAGGATTTGGGCGTAGACTTGCTGACCATAAGTAGCCATAAAATTCTAGGACCACGTGGAGTTGGAGTTTTATACATTAGGAAAGGCACAAAAGTGGAACCGATTTTAAGAGGCCAATTAAGTGTTGAAAAATTATGGCCTGGTGTTGAAAATATACCCCTTATAGCCGGTTTCAGGAAAGCTGTAGAGTTAGCTTTCAATAACTTCAAAGGTAATGTAAGTAAAATGAGGCATTTAAGAGATAAATTAATGAAGGGAATATTGGATAATGTTCCAGATGTTTTAGTTAATGGCCCTATGGGGGATAAACGAGCCCCAGATAATATTAATACCGCCTTTCTATATGCGGAAGGCGAAGCAATTACAGTCGAATTTAGCTTACGAGGAATATATGTCTCTAGCGGTAGTGCATGTTCAAGTAGGGTTTTAGAACCAAGTCATGTTCTACTAGCAATTGGACGTAAGCATGAGGAAGCTCATGGTAGTATCTTATTCAAGGTGTCACGATATCATAGCGAAGATGACATAGATTATGTTCTAGAAAATATTCCTCCAGCAATAGAACGTTTGAGAAAAATTAGTAGTATCAAGTCTAATAGAAGAAGAACTGAGCGATATTTTTAGATATTTAACAAAATTATCATAATCAATTTTTATGCTTTTTTATCGATTTTCTCGGTCTTAAAGAATCGAACTATGTCATAATTTTGTGTATAATCACAAATTTTATAATTATATCTAATTCTCTCTATTTTTACGATACAGTAAAAGGTAACCTATGATGGATGAACAATATATTACATTTCTCATCCAAAGTTTGGAAACATTATTTAATGCTAAAGTTGAGAAAGATAATAACATTCTGTTCGTAAGTGTCTCCAAGGAGAAATATTCTGCTATTGCGAATTATATGAAAAAGCAAAAATTTACGAGACTCTTAACGGTTTCTGCTATTGATTGGATAGAAAAAGAAGAGTTCGAGGTTTACTTTTTAATTCATAACTTAGAGGAGAACATATATGCGAAAATCTCGACAAGAATTCCAAGAAATGCTCCAGAGATAGATAGCTTAGCCTCGATATGGAAAAATAGCGCCATGCATGAAAGAGAGACGTGGGAGCTATTTGGTATATCATTTAAGGGTAATAATATGCTTAAGCCACTTCTAACAGAGAACTGGAAGGGCCCACCGCCATTCAGAAAAGACTTCAACTGGCGGGAGTATGTGAAGGAGAAGTATGGAATTGCATATCCTTCGTTGTGGAAAACATAATAAAAAAGGTGATCTAAGATGGCTAGAAGGATATCAGATCCAATAAAAGCGGGTATAAATTTATTTAGTAGTAGTGCAATGACATATAAATTTCCTCCAGAAATGCCACTTACTAAAGGATTTAGAGGTAGGCATTTACTGGATACTAATAAATGCACAGGTTGTAAACTATGTTATAATGTTTGCCCAAACAAGGCCATCGAAATGGTCGAAATGACCATCGACAATAAAAAAGTTCTAAGACCCGAGATCGACTATGGAAAATGCTGTTTTTGTGGTCTTTGTGTAGATGTCTGTCCTCCAAAAGCTTTAACTTTCACTAACTTCCCCATGCTAGTCACAACAGATAAAAAAACACTAATATACACACCTGAAATGTTATCGAAACCACCAAAGCTAGAAATGAAGCAACCACCAAAGATCAAGGGAATCGGTCACTGGGCTCGATCGAGAAGTTTATGGGTACTTAACTTCTTCACGGGTTGTTGTTTTATAGAAGCAGTACCTTGGGTTGGAAGCGGTTTTGATATGGAACGATTCGGTTTAATACCTGTAGCCTCACCTAGGCACGCTGATGTCCTTATTGTTGGTGGATACGTAACAGTAAAAACTCTAAGACGAATTATAGAGATCTATGAACTCATGCCAAAACCTAAATTTGTTATAGCATTTGGAAACTGTCCTATAACAGGAGGAACCTATTGGGATAGCTACAGTACTATAAAAAGGCTTGATAAATATATCCCAGTAGACATATGGATTGGGGGTTGTCCTCCTAGGCCAGAAGCCATCGGTCTAGCAGTAGTTGAAGCAATGCATGCAGTACAAAGCGGATATACAGGAAAGGAAGAATTCGTAAATAAAGAAGCAGGAGAATTTGAAGTTCCAGAAACACAGTTGGAAACAAAGGATGAAGAATTCACTCTAACATTAGGCCCCTGTCATCCCGCTACGGGCAACTTTGATATGAAATTAACGCTTAACGGCGAAGTCGTAAAAGATGCTAAAGCGAATCCCGGTTATTTACATAGAGGCTTTGAGAAACTTATGGAATACAGGACTTGGTGGCAGAATATTATGCTTGTCCAACGAGTATGTGTTCTAGATGGTGCAAGTTATGAATTAGCATATGTTGGATCTGTTGAGAAAATTGCTGGTATTAATGTTCCTGAAAGGGCGAAGTATCTGAGAGTTATTCAAGCAGAACTCTCGAGAATACAGAGTCATTTATTAAATATCGGTTTAGTTGGGGCAGCAACCGGATTTGATACTATCGAGAGAGTTACTTGGGGTGACCGAGAAAAAATACTATTACTGATTGAAAAACTTACTGGCGGGAGAATTTATAGTATCTATAATTTCCCTGGTGGCGTTAGACGTGACATATCAGAGGACTTTAAAAAGTCAGTTATAGAAACAATGGACTTCATGAGAAAAAGGCTTG
>JAGGXM010000180.1 GCA_021163045.1 Thermoproteota archaeon
CCGTTATACCTACCACCGCTTGGATGGCAATCACTTTTTACAATACAAGTAAAAATGTCAAATAATATCTTATCAATAACTATCCTGCTAGCCTCGAGGCTATGTCAAAATTATTGTTAGACTTTGCAGAAGAATTTTCTTTATGCTAAGGCTGGTCGATAAAATGCTTCACAAAATAACTTTACATAAATTTAACACTATTTCGTTACAGTAGATCAATGGAAGCTTTTTATAAATGACAGTATCGCATGCTTATATAACGTTTAAGAAGCTGTTGAATAGGATTTATCCCCTAATGGTTTTCACGGGACTAACTACCTTTCTATATCTGGCGAAGTTCACTTACCTTCATAAATTTGTCTCTCCGTCGCATATAATTCTAGCATTGCTTTATTCTATTGTGTCGCTTGTGGCGTGGACGATATCACGGAAGTATATGTTATCAAACCACTCTGGTTTTCAGAGCGTTAACGAAGCATTTCATACCATTTACCATAAGAAGTTTTCTATCACGCTATCTATGATACTTATCACGGTACTGACATTCATCACTTCGACTTATCTTCTATATCCGCCCTCATTAGGTAATGATACTTGGAGGGACATTAACTGGTCACTTCTTATATTAAAAGATGGGAAAATAAAGATCGTTCTTAGCAAGGTACATCCAGCGGCGATCGTTCCTATTCTTTACAGTATTTTGTCGCTGATGACAAGTTTAAACCCGGTAATAATCAGTTGCATTTATGGATTAGTTTATCTGATATGCTTGACGATCAACGTTTTACTTATTTCGAGAATGGTTTCAGGTTATTTAAAGAGATACGATACGTTTACCATGTTATTCCAAATACTAGCTCTATTGACGATACCGCATGTGTCTTTGTGGTCAATAGGGTTCATACCTCAAGCTCTGAGTGTGCTAATGATACTCACTTCATTAATTATGATCATGTCTAGAAGTATGCGCTTGCTTGCTATTATACCCGTTATTTTAACGATGACTTTCAGTCATCCAGGTCAGGCTCTCATATATCTAGGCTACCTCGCATTTTCTAGTGTACTATTGAGCGTGGTTCGTGGAAAATGCAATGAGAAAAGCCGCTTTGCGAAAAGGATGAATGCTGCGTTATTATTGTCGTTCACGACATTTGCAATATATGTAACTTACACGATACTTATAACGCATATAATAGGAGGATACAAGAACATTGTGCAAGCTTCATTTACAGCATTAGGACTAGAAAAGAGCGCTCTTCAAACATTTCAAAAAGAAATAATGCCTGGAAATCCCCTAGCGACAGCGTTGTTAGGATACGGCTCTATAGCAATGCTTGTTTCCTTAGGAACAATCGACTGGTTAAGCAACGTGAAGCTCGAAGAGCCCCTTGATATACTAAGGGAAGCAGGTTTATCCTATGGATTAACATTAATAATGCTAGCCTACATTGCGGGCGCCCTAGTAACCATGATGGATGCTGTTAGATACCTAGGATTACTGGGATATATAATGCTTGGAGCATATACAGGCCCGTTATTTAGAAGACTCTACGGACAGTCCCCTGGAAAAATACTTGTATCATTTATGATGTTGCTAGTCATCTCTGGAATATTTTTCAACGGCACATTACGAGTAGATATAAATCCGTTTAATTCAGGAACCTATCTGTACATAGGTTCACCACCGACATGGGACGACCGTGTTGATGTGTCCAATATAGTCACCTTAACATCGAGTCTAAATACCAAAATACTTACTGATTACAGAACTATGTTGATGATAACGAACATGCACCTATATCGAAACCTAGACAACTTTGAGGAAATAGTTTATGAATCTAGTTACATTCATAACTATATCTTTAAAGATCACATAATTAAGTTGGCCTCAATGGGTACTTATGGATTCAGGGCATCAAAAGATGAAATAATATCATTCATTGGCCGTGGTTATTACTTCATTTTAAGAGGAGGAGCTTTGGATAAGATGCATCTATTATTAAATACGACCGAAAAGGAACTCGCAAAAATGCTTGTTAAAGCAATGAATCGACCATATGATTCAAAGCTCAAGATTTACACATACCATTAGCGAGCTAGGTGAGTTCACTTGAACATAGCATTTGTAGTACCGTCTCTTATAGGTGGACCGCGTGAAACCGTCAGAAGATTGTTTAAGGGTTTATTGCTTGAAGGCTATAAAATCGACATCTTCACGCTTAGAAGAGATAAATTACCTCTGCTCTCCGAATTTGGAAACGACCTCTTTATGATAAAGACCATGTTAACAGAAAATTATGATGCAGTAATATATTTCGGTTCAATTCCACTACCTTCAATGATGTTTATAGATTGTCCTAAGAAGGCGTTGTTTGTTCACGGATTTATTGAAGATGAGTTAAAGAATGCTATAGTAATGGCACATACAAGAGCAGCAGTAGGCGCTTTAGGTCTTCTGGCCTACTATAAACTAGTAAAGCCGATTTTTTCAAAAGGATTCTTTTATGATTTTACGATATGCCGTTCCGTGACTTCATGCGAAAAGAATAATTTAGATGTAAAAAGCTGCGTAATATTACCGCATTTTATATTTCCGGAGGAAGTTAAGAGAGGTAAAGAGTTCTACAATGTTGAAGCATCAGGCTTATCTAAAAATGTGGTTCTTTCATATTCATCATATGCACACTCACCTCGGCTATTTGGAAACCATAACGTTGTAAAGGTTTTTCTCGGAGTAACGCGCAGATTAAATAAACCATTGAAGCTTATAATAGTTGATCCCAAAATTAGTCTGAAGTACACTGAGTCTTACGGCTCTCTCCTATCAGTTGATTATAGTCCAGCTATGCCTAAAAAAGAATTTTTAAAAATGCTTACATCATCATCTCTATATTTTGACCAATTAACTGATGAAGAATTGCGTAACTCGACTATAGAAGCAGGTGTTGGAGGCGTGCCAGTAGCAAAGTATATTCACCCGCTTTACGTAACTAGGCAAGATTACGGCAGGGAAGAGGTGATATATGAAAGCGATATTCATAAATTGATAGACGCATTAACCGAATATTTCTCTAGATTAGACTATTATCTAGAAACATACGCTAAAAATTTTAAACGCTTTCTAGCAACTAAACGAATATGGGATTACGTTAAGAGGACGTTAATTAAAGAATTAAATAAAGATAAGTAATAAACCTCGGAACGGTAGGATGTTTAAGAAAAAAATTTCCTTTTTAATTCTCAAAATAAAAGGAAAAAGCTTTGAGAACGAATTGAATGAAATAAGAAGTATAAAGGCGAAGG
>JAGGXM010000111.1 GCA_021163045.1 Thermoproteota archaeon
TCCATACAATTTTTGGTCTTCTCCTGAAATGTCTCCATATTATGTACGCTAAGACCGAGAAAAATGCTGCAGCAGCTATTATTACTATCATAAGTTCTAATGTAAATAATGGACAATCATTAATGCCAATTAATGAAATTTGTCCCAGAGTTCTTTCAAAGTTCGTTGACGGATCAAGAGCGCGAATTACACCTTCTTTAAATGTAAGTCTAATTAACACAAAAGCTGTTACAGTCTCATTTTTTCGTACACCAATATCGCAAGGAGTGATATATACATCAATAATGCCAGAGAAATTATCTCCTATTTCCCGAAGTTCCCCGTATGAAACACTTTTTCTAACCTGCCTCGCTTTGTCGGGGACATCTATTAGAACTTCTAACTTGATCGTATGTATTCTATCAACACCAGAGCCCAGGGATTCTAAGGTGAGCTCAAAATTCACGTTGACAACACCCGATACGTTATATCTTGTTTTTTCTATACTAACAGAGAGCTTTAGTATACTTCCCTTTACTCCAGTTACTGTATAATTACCGGAGAGTCCCATGGTTATCGTAACGCTGCGGACAACAGTAGTGTTAAGAAACATAAGAATTAGAAGGAATATCATAGTGTTTCTCTTCATATGCTCCTTCATAAGTTATTACCTTTAATACTATCCGATTAAATATAAGCATTTAAATGAATTAAAATTTTACTCATTTCACAAAAGTATCGTATTATGTAGTATTAAAGATTACTCCACCTCTGCAGCGATGACTAACACGCACCCTGTGCTTTTTACCACATGATCTACTGAAACGACCTCATATCTTGTCAGCTCTAGATTTCGTGCTTCGGCCATTTTTCTAAGCATTCTTAAGACCTCTTTTTCTGCATATTCTGAATCTATTTCTTCATCAGCATATTCTGCAACGAGAGTCGGACCTCCATTAGTCCATCCCAACGCCAGCGCAGCAGCGATTTTTTGCCCATTAAGGGATGATATTTTATATGCGTATATCGCAGGAACATTAGCACCATTTGGAAGTTGAGGAGCTTCATCAAGAATTTCTATATCCGATGGTAATAGGCTTGTGATCTTAACTAAAGAGATATTCCCAAGCCCTGCTTGTATTAAACAATTATCAAATGCGTTTAATTCTGTTATCCCCTCCGCCGACACTGCTTTAACAACCACTTTCTTTGGAACCGTAATTAATCCTGTCATTTCTATTAACCTCCTTTTATCATGGTTTCTTTAACCGATATTGTTTAAATTTCAATTTTTTTCTGAGATTTTCGGTGAGTCAAAATGAAAAAAATAATACTAACAGATAAGGCTCCTAGACCAATTGGCCCATATAGCCAAGGAATTAAATGTGGTAATTTCCTATTTATTTCAGGGCAGATTCCAATAGTCCCCGAAACTGGGGAGATTGTATCTGGTGGAATTAAAGAGCAGACAGAACAGGTAATGAACAATATAAAAGCTATCTTAATGGAGGCGGGCTTTTCTCTAGAAAACGTTGTTATGGTGACCGTATTTCTAAGAGATCTCAGCCTGTTCCACGAGTTTAACGAAACATATGCTAAATTTTTTGAAAAAAAGCCCCCAACCAGAACCACAGTCGAGGTTTCAAATCTGCCAAAAGGTTCTCTCCTAGAAGTAAATGCGATAGCATACAAGGAATAATTATAAATTCTGCTTTGAAATTTCTCTTCTCTTTCCTCTATTTTTATAATATTTACAGACCTCTTTTACGGGGCATTTAGAACATTGTGGTTTTATGGGTTTACAAATCGCTTTTCCAAAACGTACTAGAGAAATATTGACTTTTCTCCAGAGATTCTTAGGCATTAGGTCCATTAGTGCTTCTTCGACTTTCTTATGACTTGCTTTTTCGTCTACAATACCCAATCGTTTAGCTATAGTATAAACGTGTGTGTCAACCGCAATAGCCGGTTTTTCAAATGCATATGCTAAAATAATATTCGCACATTTCCTTCCAATTCCAGGAATCTTGACCAATTTATGAAAATCATTCGGTATTTCTCCATTATATTTCTCTAGAATGTATTTCGCAGCCTCTAGGATTCTTTTCGCCTTCTGTTTGTAGAGACCTACATTCTTAATTAATGCTTGAAGTTCCTCTAAATCTGCATTAGAAAGCTCTCTAAGATTTCTATATTTTAAAAAAAGCTTTCTGGAAGCCTCTTCAGTCTGTGCGTCCCTAGACCTTTGGGACAGAATGCAAGAAAAAAGTATCGTAAAAGGTGTTTTTTCATTTAAACTAAAGTCAGGACCGTCTTTCCAGTATTCTCGAATTATTAATCTTATTGCTTCTTTATAGCTATTTATCAACCTAAAACCCCTAGTTTTTTCTACGAATGAGACTTAAATCTTTGCTGCCCATTGTAGAGGATTTCTCCATAATTTTTCCTTTGATTCTTGAATTATTCCCATAACCTTTCGGTTCCACTCGGCCAATTCCTTTGGATTCTCCGGATAGCTCTTGAATAAGTTGTATATTCCGTAATAATAATTAGCAGCAATTCTTAATCTGTTCATTAGTTTAATTCTTCGTAGATTCTTTACAAGCAAAGAAACTTTTTTGATTACTCCAACACCTCTTTTTGGGTTACTCTCGATGTCTAGTAGTTGCTCGCCTGTTATAAGTTTGCTTTTTATTATGAAGTTAATTTCATCATTACTGAGTCCCTGAAGAAGGAGCTTAATCGGCTCAAGGGCTGCTGTTTTTGCCCCGTTTGATCTCATATATTCAACCGGATAACCCCATAATTCCTCCAAAGTTATTGTTCCATCTTCTGATTCTAATGCTTTATTTATTGTTTTAGACGCCATATAGGCAGCAAGCATGGCATGACCTATTCCTCCACCATGCATTGGGTTGGCTTGGGATGCTGCATCACCAACCAAAACCAAACCGTTTGCAGCTATTTGAGCTAGCGGCCGTCGTACAGGAACATTCCATCCGCCTTCATGTATTATCTCTTTAGGTTTGATTTCCCAGTCTTTTTCAAATAGTTTAAGTAATGCCGCAGGATTCGGTGCACCTTTTATTGGTTGCACACCTAAGCCAATATTGGCAACTTTTTCTCCTTTGGGGAATATCCAGACATATCCACCAGGAGCATACCATTGATTTAAATAGATTAATACACTTTTTACAGTCCATTTAATTGCTTCGTCAAATGAAACAATTCTTCTATATGCGGCTGCAATATCAAATCTATCAACTTTATTCTCTAAGAGAATGTTTTCAGGTACTTTATTTCTTATAACTGCAATGATGCCTGATGCGTCAACTATTACTCTTCCAGTGATTTTCTTTTTTTCGTGAGTTCTCTTATCAATATACGTAACGCCAACAATAGAATTATCTCTAATAATTGGTCCAGTTGCTTGGGATTTATCCATCAGATGTGCTCCCGCTTTTATTGCGTCACTTACCAATCTCTGCCCAAAAGGAAGTCTATTTATTGTATATCCTTTTCCGTAGACTTTTAGTACACCTTCACAATCTGGAGACATCACATCCGAAGCTTCCATGACCATCGCAAGTTCATCACCCGTTGGATGAGGAATTTCGATTCTATCAAAATAAGATGCCGAGATCCCATCACCACAGACCTTATCGCCTATTTTCTCTCGTGGTTTCATGTCCAAAAGCGCTACATCATGATTTTCTTTGGCAACTTTTTGGGCTAGAACCGCACCTGCAGGTCCAGCACCTACTATTACTACATCGTAATCAAATTTTTCTTGCAATTAATTACACCCTCTTTAGCTAGTTTTTCTGTACTATAAAACATAAGTTTAGGATTTAATATTAACTTAAAAAACAAAAAATAAAGAATTTTTTATTAATAACAATAATCGCTTAGTAAGTTCGTTTAACCGCCAATCTCGCCAGAATCTCTAAATCTTTTCGAGCATCAGATTCTGGAAATATATTTAATGCTTTAATGGCATCATCTGCAATACTTTGTGCTAAGGTTTTCGCCTGATCCAATGCTCCACTTCTTTTTACTAATCCTATAGCTTCATTTATTTCCATATCCGATTTTTTATCTTTATTCAGTATTGTCATTAAACGTTTGGCATCATTTGTATCTAAATGCTCTCTTGCATAGAGTACAAGATATGTTTTCTTTCCTTCCCTAATATCGCTTCCAACAGGTTTACCTAATTTATCTTTTTCTCCAACCAAGCCTAAGATATCATCTGCTATTTGAAATGCTATACCTAATTTTTCGCCATACTCTTCAAGTTTTGATAGTTCGTTATCATCGGCACCCGCTGCCAAGCCGCCGACTTTTGCGCTAGTTCTAAATAGCGCCCCTGTTTTTAGCCTTATCATTTCCATATATTCCTCAACGGTAACATCTTCTCGCTTTTCAAAAGAGATATCCATCGTTTGACCTTCTGCTAAATCGACGCAAACTTTACCTAACTCATATGCAATTTTTGCCTTAATGTCCTCTGGAATCGGAGCCTTATTTGCCAAAACGAATGACATAGCGAAAAGCAGATCGCCAGCAAGAATTGCTAGAGCTTCTCCCCATTTTACATGAACTGTAGGAACACCTCTTCTTAAAGTATCCTTATCCATAATATCGTCGTGAATTAGAGTGAATGTGTGCAGCACCTCTACTGCGGCAGCGACGGGGATAACCTTATCGATGTCTTTCTTTTTCAGCTCATAGCTTTTAACTACAAGAAATGGCCTAAGTCTCTTTCCACCAGCCAAAATGTAATGTCTAGACGCTTCCCATAACTCTTTTACTTTGCCTGTTATATTTTCTATCATAAAATTATCGACTTTTTTTGCAATTTCTTTTAATTTACTAAACATGTATTCGAATTGGCTCAATAAAACCACCAAGGAAATTTTATATTTCGACTTTCTAGCCATGTTTTCAAAGGTGGGAAAATTATAAAATCTGCTTGCCTCAGCTCATCCAAAGTTTTACTACCAGTCAAAAACATACTAACCTTGATTTCATTTATTATTTGTCTTATGAGCTCATTAACAAATTCTTTACCCCTAACTGCAGGTTTTAAAAAGGGCTTTGCAAGACCTCCTAAATCTGCACCAATAACTATTGCCTTAGCGATATCTAATCCTGTTCTTATGCCCCCACTTCCAACTATTCTAATTTGATCTCTACCTTCGGACCTCACCTCAATTATGCTCGCTGCTGTAGGAATTCCCCAGTTCCAAAAAACTTTTCCTATATTTTCTCTCAGATTATTTCCTCGAGATTTAGCGCGGTAATACTCTACTGCAGCCCAACTAGTGCCACCGACTCCTGATACATCAATTATATCTACACCGGCTTTGATTAGTAACCTGGTGATTTCCTTGGATATTCCTGCACCTGTTTCCTTTACAACTATTGGTATCTTAAGATATTCCTTCAATTCGGTAATTTTTTCTAAAACACCAGCATAATCAGTTTCTCCTTCTGGTTGAACCGCCTCCTGTAAAGGATTTAAGTGTATAGCTAAAGCATCGGCTTCGATCATGCTCACAAGAGCGTCTAATTTTCTGAGGTTCCTCAGTCTAGAGATCTGTGGTGCGCCAATATTTGCTATAAGTATAATATCTGGAGCGTTTTTCCTTGTAACAGAAAATGTATCTATAGTTTCTGGATGTTCTAATGCCACACGCTGACTTCCGACCATCATCGCTATGTTATTCTCTTGTGCTGCTAAGGCTAGATTTCTATTTATTTTCTTTCCTAATGCTGTACCACCTGTCATTGCACTAATCATTATCGGTGCATGTAACTTTTTACCAAGAAAAAAAGTAGAGATATCTATATCACTTAGGTTTATCTCGGGTAACGCTTTGTGTATAAGTTTAACACACTCAAGCCATGTGGATGTAGTCGACTCTATGTCCTTCTCCATAGAAATGTATATGTGCTCATCTTTTCTGTTTTTAATTGGATCTGTCATTAACGAACACCAAAAATCTGAATTATAAGGAGATTTTCCTTCGTAATCGCGCATAAAGTGCATAATCAATGTAAATTTTTCTTTCAATTAATTCCTGAACTTTTGGAGCTAGGTCTCTTCTCTCCTCAATTCCTTCTTCCACCAATATGCTCATCGCATCGCTACCTGCACCGGAACCAAAAGATGCTATAAGTATTCTCTGACCCGGTTTTGCTATATCTAAAACGGCAGCTAGTCCAACGAGAGATGCTGCCGCATATGTGTTTCCAATAATATTAGATAATGTACCTGGGGCTACTTTTTCTTTCGGAAAACCAAGTATTTTTCCAACTCTAAATGGAAACTTATAGTTTGGTTGATGAAAAACAGCATAATCAAAATCTTCGGTTGTATAACCAAGGCCCGTCATAAGACCCTTAACAGCATTTATGATATGATCAAAATAAGCGGGTTCTCCCGTAAACCTAGCAAAATGTTGAGGATATTTTTGTCCCTCCCTTCTCCAGAAATCAGGTGTATCCGTTGTATATGAGAATGTACCCTCAATCTTCGCAATTACTTCTCTGTCGTAGGGACCTATAATATAAGCCGCTGCACCGCTTGCTGCTGTATATTCCAGAGCATCAGCAGGTCTACCTTGAGCCGTATCTGCACCTATGGCTAAGCCATAGTCAATCATACTGCTACCTACAAGCCCAATACATGTTTGCATAGCTTCTGTTCCCGCTTTACACGCGAATTCATAAGAAGCTGCGATCTTGTTTTTTGAGGCCCCAATTGCAGCACCGATAGTTACTCCCGCCGTTTTAACTGCGAAGGGTTTTGATTCGGATCCCATAATTACTGCTCTAATCAACCTCGGATTTATTTGTGCACGTTTAAGTGCAAATTTAGCAGCCTCAATAGCCATCGTTACTGAATCTTCGTCCAAATTAGCAACGGCTTTTTCCTCAATCGGTGGTTTTACTGGGGATTCCTTCTGGAAAGTACCTGCGGTCCATACTCTGGCGATTTCCTTTGCTTTAATTCTATACCTAGGTACATATGCCCCATAACCGATTATTCCAACATCTCTCCGGGGTTTCATAACTTTCGATGACATTACTTCTTCCTCATTATTTTCATTTGTACTGTAGCTGATTAAATATTCAAAAGCTGAAAAACTTTGCTGAACAGAATCCAGCTTTAGACTTTTGAGTATAATTTTAAAGCATCAATAAAAATTTTTCTTATGTAGTTCAATGTATTTACTTTAAATTGTGATTATTAACCTAAAAGTAAGCAACTTTCCTCATCTTTTTAATAAATAATCTGGAAAACTATATATCATTGGCTGAGAGGTTTGGTGATGCCTAAAAATATTGGAAAGGTCCATAAATATTTGCTTGAAATCGCCCGTGAACAGAACTTTGCCCATTTAACTCTTATAGATCCAGATCCCATGAAGGTTAACTTCGACTCTTTACCAAGGGTTATCAAAGCAATCGACGAAGGAGGATCCTCTGCTTTTATGCTCGGTGGATCTACTGCATTCGATAGATTCTTTCTAGAGAAAGTTATTAATGCTATAAAGGAAGGAAGCGATAAGCCAATTATTCTCTTTCCAGGAAATATTGCAGGGGTAACCCCAAAAGCCGATGCACTTTTTTTCCTATCCGTACTTAACTCGAGGAATCCATACTATATAATCGGTGCTCAAATGATTTCCTCTCCTTTTATTAAAAAATGGGGTATTGAGACAATATCACTTGCTTATATCTTAGTAGAACCTGGTGGTACTGCTGGTTTTGTAAGTGATGCTTCATTAATACCACGAAATAAACCTGAACTTGCAGTTTGTTACGCTACAGCTGCGGAACTTATCGGTTTTGACATGGTTTACCTTGAAGCTGGCTCCGGAGCTGATAGTCCAATACCATTAAAGATGATTGGTGCAGTTAGGAAATTCATAGACATACCAATAATAGTTGGTGGAGGAATAAAAACGCCTGAACAGGCCGCTAGTGTTGTTGCTGCAGGAGCGACCTTTATTGTACAAGGAACTAAATTTGAGGAGGAAGCAAAACTGGGTCAGTTTGATAAGATCAAGAAAATGACACAAATAACTATAGAGACCATAAAAGAAGGCGTTAGGAGGAGAAATATGTGAAAGTTTCTGCTTTGCTAAGACTTTTACGCATTCATAACGCATTCATGGGTTCCTTAACAGTAATTATCAGTATGCTCTTATGGACCCAAAATCTTCTGTTAATTTCCACTGCAATATTAGCTTATGTATTTCTAGCCTCTGCAGGAAATGTAATAAATGATATTTACGATCTAGAAGTTGATAAAATTAACAGACCAGATCGCCCAATACCGAGCGGTAGGATATCCTTAAATGAGGCAAAGATAATTTATGTGCTACTAGTGATCTTGGGGCTCATATTTTGTGCAATTGATTCATATTTAGTAAACAATATTTGGCCATTCATTATGGGAATAATTTTCGCTTATGTTGGTTTTCTCTATTCCGCCAAATTGAAAATAATGGGTTTTATTGGGAACGTAACCGTCGGCATCTCTTTCTCTATTGGTTTTATCTATGGTTGGACCGTTTGTGGATTGCCGATCGATTGGAATCGATTGGTTTCTAATATACTATTCTTCACAGTTGCTTCGACATTACTTATTGCAAGGGAGATCATAAAGGGAATTGAGGATGTTAAGGGAGATGCCCTAAGAAATGTTAGAACATTGGCGAGAACCAGAGGTATAAAGACAGCATCAATTGTTGCAAGTTTATTCCTCTTTTTGGCAATAGGATCATTCACAGCATTGCCATTTTTAGGCATTGTCTCAGTTTATTTTATTCCTTTCATGGTAATAGGAAATCTAGCAGCTTTTTTATCAGCCATTTATATATTAAAGGATCCCTCTTACGCATCTAAAGCTAGCTGTTACGCCAAAATCGGTGCTTTGTTCGGCCTTTTTGGTTTTCTACTTGGTGTTGTTCTTTAGTACTCTAAATCCTATTTTTATTACGCATTCTCATAATTTTCTAAACATTAAATTAATAACCTTCATATCTTCTCCAGACTTTAAATTTATTTAGAGAAACTTTAGGTTGGTGGAAATGCTAATATGGTTTGACTGCAATACACCAAAAGATTCCCTAATATTCGCTCAGATGGGTTTCAGACTGAAAAAATTAGGTCATGAGGTTCTTTTTACAGCGAGAGAATACGACTGCACCATAGATCTTCTAAAAATGCAGGGAATCAAGCCATACATTGTTGGAAAATATGGTGGAAAGGATCTTAAAGGAAAGCTAATTGCATATTTGAACAAATCATTAAATTTAGTAACTCTTTTTGAGAATTTAGGCCGATATCCGGACCTATCAATCCATTTTGCATCTCCAGAAGCTGCTAGAGTGGCATTTGGATTAGGGATTAAAAACGTATGCTTTCACGATACAATTAATGCTATTGCGGTTATGAAACTCACGATTCCCCTTGTGGATGCCTTACTACTTTCATATACTATCCCAAAGGAGGCTTATAGACATCTTATCCCGGAAGATAAGATATTCATCTATAACGGCATCGAAAATCTAGAATATCTTCGAAATATAGAAGGTGATGAGAGAGAGAAAAAGTTACTAGGAATTGATGATGATAAGATTAAGATCTTAATCCGTCCGGAAGAAGCTTACGCAGCATATTATTTGAGATTCTCCGGCGGGGAACCTTTGCCATATACTTATAAAATAATAGATACTCTTAGCGAACACTTTGATAATCTCCAATTTATTGTTCTACCACGATACGAAGAGCAGAAGAGGGCACTTATGAGAATTATTTCTGAGAAACAGTTAGACATCGTTATTCCCAGACGACCTATTATCGTACCTAAGATCCTTCCCTTCATCGATATGGTCTTAACAGGAGGCCTTTCTATTGGTATTGATGCTGGATTATTGGGAATCCCTTCTGTTATATATTATCCCGGAAAATTGGCTATGGATTATACTCTACAGAATTCAGAATTTCCATTTTGGCATATTACTAATTTAGAAGAAACAATAGATTTTGCGATGAAGATATTAAGAAATCCCGACAAATATAAAAGAGATACGCATCAATTACTAGAGAAAATGGAACTTCCGAGCGATAAGCTGATAGATATTCTGCCTAATATATTTGAAAAGCTTTAAAAAAGTATTTTTGATTTTAACGGATAATTTCTTAGTTTAGGGGTTTCTATTATGAACCTTAAAGATGCAAAAATATTAATAACCGGTGGTGCTGGGTTCATTGGATCTCATATTGCAGAATCTCTAGCAAAAATTGGTGCTGAAGTTATAATTTATGATAATTTCTCTACCGGACATAATGAAAATATAGAATCCATTCGCAATATGAAAAATGTACATGTTGTTACTGGAGATGTTATGGACTTAAAATCTCTCTTGGAGGTTTCGAAGAATGTTGATATAATATCACATCAAGCCGCAAATCTTGAAATTTCCGCTTCTCTTGATAGCCCGATAGAGGATATGACATTGAATGTTGGAGGAACCATTAATGTATTAGAGGCCGCCGTTAGAAATAATGTTAAAAAAGTCATTTTTGCCTCCTCGGCAGCCGTTTATGGTGAAGCTAAATACGTTCCTGAGGACGAAGATCATCCTAAAAATCCTCAATGGCCTTATGGCGCGAGTAAGCTGTCGGCAGAAGCTTATTGCAAAATGTACCATGAATTCTATGGTTTAAATGTAGTATCCTTGCGATATGGTATTGTATATGGTGTGCGTGAATGGTTTGGAAGAGTACTAACTGTATTTATTAAAAGAGTCTTTTTAGAGAATGAGCCACCAGTCGTTTTTGGTGATGGTAAGCAGACTCGTGATTATATTAATGTAAAGGATGTCGTCGCTCTACACAATTTAGTGGCCCAA
>JAGGXM010000082.1 GCA_021163045.1 Thermoproteota archaeon
GTTTATATATTCTTATAAATTTCTCAATCATTACATAAAACCCTCTTAATTTATCAATCATTTCCTTCTCATCTATATCCTTTTTTTCCAAAGCTCTTTTTAGAAATATCGTTATATTTTCCGATTCTAAAGCACTTTCATAAACTGGCATTTTACGCATATCGAAAAGAAATCCTAATGTAATAAAATAAGCCAGACTCATAATAGGTATAATACACCATTTGGTCGCATCTATAATGAAATCTTTGGGAGAGGATATTATAAAAGCTAGAAGAACTAAAAATACTCCAAAGCTCACAAGTATATATATAATCATGTTGCGTATCCCCTTTCTTTTTTCGTCAAGAAAATCTACCAAAAAGGTATTTTTAAAAAAATTTTCTTCGCTTTTTAGAGACGTTCTCTTTTTAGTCAGTTTCTTATATGCTTTTCTTAATACTCCAAGAACCCCTAGTAAGGGAAGAAGTAGAGGAAGAAGCCCAAGAATAGTAGAGATGATTTGGACACTCTCCATGAGATCACGGCTTTATTAATCCTAAGCCGACAAGTCCGAAGGCAATGATCAAAACACCTACTATTATTAAGGCTATGCTTCCCACTTGTTTATCAAAACGTCTATATCTCATTACAAAATTTCCACCAACAAAAACTAAAATCATCCCTACGATTATTTCTATCAAATATTCAGCGTTTTTAGATAACCATTCTCCTGCTTCGCTCAATTTATCGCCAATACCATACTTTAAAAAAAGTAAGACACAAATAACTCCAACCGCAGCAATCAAGATTGCATTTCTTATTCTCGAATCTCCATTTGGCATATTTTCATCACCATTTTCTTCTCTCTCGTCAATGTTTATATCTTTTTCGTTATCTCCCATAATTATTCTCACCTCCTTCTACAACACCAAGATGGTGAGGTAATTCTAAAAATATGAAAAGCCTCGAAATGCATAACCAAAGAACTTTTTTAAAAATTTTCATAAAAGCCTCGCCTTTGCATGAGAACCTGGGAGAGAAAATTTTAAGTATTCTATCAAGAACAGTATTACGTAAAAAGATTTAAAAAGTTGGGTATTGTAGTTATTATCATAGCCTACAGATAATTAAACAATTTAAAGTTCGTATGCCAATCTAATAAAGAGGAATAATAATGAAATATAAGAGTATCTCAGTGTTTTTGGTCTTTGTATTAATAATCATGAGTTTAGGATGTATAAATGATGCTGTTGGCGATATAGATAATGCGAAGGATATTCTAAAATTAATACCTGAGAGCTGTACAGAGCGTTCTGAGGGTGCAATAGCAATAATTAATTTCAAAATAATGAGAGATGATGGGGAGTTAAAAGATCTTTTTGAATATTATAAAAAGGTTTTTCTTGAAGATCTTAAAAGAACAAAATTAGGAATAACTTTTGAAAATATAGATTATATGTGTGTGGAAATGGGTTCTAATTTGACGATTTTCTCTGGAGATTTTTATCTGGAGGATTTGAGAAATGGATTAGAGAGCCGAGGATATTATCGTACTGAAGACTACCTCGAGGTAGAAATTTGGAAAGGTGAAGATATATCTGTTGGTATTGTCAGCAATAAATTGATTGTATGGGGATCATCAGATGCAGATGTAATGGATACCATTGAAGTCATAAAGGGGTATAGAATATCTATCTATGAGAGTAATGGAAGCCTTAGAAAAATAGCAAATGAACTGCCCAATGGGATATTCATGGGTTTTATGGTAAGCGCAAAAGTGTTAGAAAATATGTTCCCAGGTGCAAGAACATTTGGAGGAAGCATGGTAAAAAAAGACAAGGAAATATTAGAACGTAAAAATTTAATCGAATATTACAGCGAAGAAGATGCGAAAATTTTTGTTGAAGATTTTGAAGAGTCTGAAGAAGCATTTGATGTTAAAATAAATCGAAAGGGAAAATTTGTAGAAATAAGGGCAAAATTCTATATCGAAGACATAATATATGGATTCTAAATTAGTTAACATCTGAGTAAAAACATTTATAAACTTTCAATAGAAAGATTTATTTACAACGAATATTAAAAAGAGAGTGTTATAACAAGGAGAAAAACATGAAAAAAGGAGAACATAAAAAGAAAAACTTGGTACATCAAATAATTATCTTTGCTATCATACTTTTCATTGTTACAGGGGGGATTGGTTGTATCATAACAGAATCGACTTTCACTATAAAAATTAAATCTGACACAAGATGGTCTGGATCAATAGGATCTGTTGAAGAAGGGCAGTGGTCAGTGGAAGGTTCTGGAAATGAGACCTTTACTGTTCATGGAACTATTGCTAGTGCTTGTATCCAGAAAAGTACTTCCTTTGGATATCTACAAGTAAGTATTTATAAAGATGGAAAGTTAGTAGCCAGACAAGAAACAACAGCTTCTTATGGTGTGGTTGCAGTAAGTGGTTGATATAATGGCACGAATAGAAAATAGTGCATTAAAAAAAGCTACTGAATTATTGAGGAAGTATATAGGTTAACTCTCCTTAATTCCTTATGAACATCTCTCTTTTAGGTTGAAGTTCACAATCCAAGACAGTCATATTTATTGATTGTTTTTAGATATTCTTTTAATATTTCCATATTTTTTCATTTTAAAATAATTTATATTTTGGAATAATAAAAAGATTCTATTGTTTTCTATGTGATGGGATATTATAGAGAGCCTAGAGACAAGAGGGTGTAGGAGTTTAATAAAAGTCTATCTTCAGAATCCCACAGGAGA
>JAGGXM010000176.1 GCA_021163045.1 Thermoproteota archaeon
GTCCTTTAGGGCAAATTAATAGAAGGCAAAAAGAATTTAAGATTCTAAAATAAGAAAATATAAAAATAGAGAACCTATTATTCTCTATATATATAGTAGTTTAAAACTGAGGATTTGTTGGAGAAAAATCCGGTAATTGTAAGAGATGCTAAAATTGTTATTTACCCAAATTTTTTAAAAGTTTTTGTTAAATCAAAACTAAAAAATAATTTATGAAACATAAGTATTTAATAGAAAGCTACCGTGGGAGGTTTAGATTGATGAAAAAGAACTTTTTAGTGATGATAATAGGAATCATATTTGGTATGGCTCTTTTATTACCGATACCAATAATGGCGATTCCCCTAAGTATTCTGCAAGAGAGCGCAGCATCCATTGCCGAGGGATATAAGTACATAGCTATGGCACTTTCTACAGGGATATCCTCTTTAGCAGCCGGTTATGCCGTAGCGAAAACAGGTACTGCAGCTATTGCAAGTTTCTCAGAGAAACCGGAACTTTTCGGTAAGACGATTATTTTCGTCGGATTGGCTGAAGGTATAGCGATCTACGGGCTGCTAATTTCGTTCATACTGTGGATTATCTAAGGAAAATATGGTGCTAGGTATGGAAAAAAGTGGTACTAGAGATCGCGCAAAGAAATTCGTAATAACATACCTTCTCATCCTTATTTGTATTCAAGTGATTGGCATTTTACTAATAGTATTATCTAAGAACCCAATTCTATTTTTGGTGGGTGCAATATTTCTTGGAACTATTCTTCCAATTATGTTAGGATTAATCATGTTAAGATTTTATAGGGTTGAATAACTGAGGTGAAGGATCTTGTGGATGCCTATTATTAATGCAGAAGAGAAAAAAATGAGAGAAGAGCTCCGGAAGGCTGAACAAGAGGCCGAAGAAATTATTAAAAAAGCAAAAAAAGCGGCTAGGAAAATCTTAAGCCGCGAGAGAATCAATAATTTAGTTCAGGAACGAATAAAATTCAAATTAGAAGAAATTGAACGGGACGTTGAAGAAATAAAGATAAGAGGCCGGCGAATTATAGCGAAGATTAATAACATTCCAGAAGAAAACATCGATAAACTTGTTGAAGAAGTTTTAGCAGAGGTGTTTAAATATGAGTGAAGGTTTGGATGCGATTCTTGCAGAAATTAGAAGAAAGTTCGAACTAAAGAGATCTAAGATTCTTCAAAATGCGCAACGAGAAGCAAATGAGATCATAAAACATGCTGAAAGAATTGCAGAAGCTGAAGTTAATAAGATGTTAACAGAACGAGCATCAAGACTAAGAAGTAAATTAATAGGTAAAGCTCTCCTTGAAGTAAAAGAGCAGATTATTAAAGCGAAACAAGAGATCTTTAATACTATTGAAAAAAAGTTAGAAGACGAAATCAAGAGAATTGTAGAAGGGAAAAATAACAAGTATGATTATTATAAAGTGCTGCTGTTTTTTATTATGGAATCCGTAAAGGCTATTGACGAGAGTAATATTATTATCTTAGCAAATGAACGCGATGCAAATCTTTTAAAGAAAAATCTAAGTTCGATCAAACAAAAGCTTGAGAGAGAATTAAATCGTCCATTAACTATAACTGTCTCTGATAATTATATTAAAAATATTGGTGGAGTTATTGTACGAAATGCTGCAGGTACTAAGGTTTATTATAATACACTCGAAGGCCGTATGAAACGGATACTCGAAAAATATAGAGTTAGAATTAACAAATTACTGTTTTCTGAAATAAATAAGATGATGAAGGGATTATTATGAACGAGGAAGGACATGTATATCGAGTTAGTGGGACGCTTGTCATTGCGGAAAATGTGAAAAATGCAAAAATCGGCGATGTAGTACATATTGGTGAACAGGAGTTATTAGGAGAAATTGTAAGAATCATCGGTAATAAGGTTGCAATTCAATGTTTTGAGGATACGACGGGTTTAAGACCCGGAGAACCTGTTATCAACACGAATAAACCATTAGTAGCTGAGTTAGCACCAGGACTTCTGGGACAAATATATGATGGCCTACAAATGCCCGAAAAGAAACTTTTTGAATTAACGGAAAATCCATTCGTTAGGAGAGGATATAAGCTTCCTCCGTTGGATTATGATAAGAAGTGGGAATTTATTCCGGAATTTACTGTTAAGAAACATATCAACGAATACGTAAAATTAGAAAAATATAGAGTTAAGGTTGGTGATAAAGTAGAGGAAGGAAGTATTATTGGAAGTACGCAAGAAACATCGGCAATAGAACATAAAATAATGGTACCCTATGGAATTCGCGGTAAGATTATTGATTTACGTGAGGGTAAATATAATATTAAGGAACCAATAGCAACCATAGAATTGCCTGATGGAACGAAAAAAGAAATTACAATGTTACAATATTGGCCTGTTAGAAAACCAAGACCATACAGAGAACATCTACCCCTTACTACACCGCTAATTACAGGACAGCGGGTAATCGATGTCTTCTTCCCGATTCCGAAAGGCGGTGCTGGAGCAATTCCTGGCGGGTTTGGGACCGGAAAAACAGTAACTTTGCATCAGCTTGCTCGATGGTGTGATGCTGATGTTGTAGTATATATCGGTTGTGGCGAACGTGGAAACGAAATGGCTGATGTTATAGCACATTTCCCTCAGCTTAAGGATCCACGGACCGGTAAAACTTTGAGCGAAAGATCTATTTTTATCGCTAATGTAAGTAATCTTCCGGTATTCGCACGAGAGTCGAGCATATATATGGGAGTAACTATCGCCGAGTATTACAGAGATATGGGATATGATGTTGCCTTAATGGCAGACTCAACATCAAGATGGGCAGAAGCGATGAGAGATATCTCTGGGCGACTGGAGGAGATACCAGCCGAACGGGGATTCCCTGCATATCTAGCAGAAAGAATAGCCTCTTTTTATGAGAGAAGTGGTAGAGTTGTAACATTAGGACATCCGGAACGGATAGGATCTCTAACAATAATGGGTGCGACATCGCCTCCTGGTGGTGACTTTAGTGAACCTGTAACTTCAACAACAGTTAGATTTATTGGGACTCTCTGGGCTTTAGATAAGGAATTAGCTTTTCAGAGGCATTTCCCTGCAATTAATTGGTTAATGAGCTTTAGTAAATATGCAGAGTTACTAGAAAAATATTGGGCTAGGAAAGATCCTAAATTCTTAAAACTCAGGGAAGAAGCCTTAACGGTATTAGAAGAAGCAGCGAAAATCGAAGAGATTGCAAGAATTGTTGGCGAAAAGGCATTACCTGATGATCAGCGACAAATATTATTAACCGCGGAGATCTTAAGACACGGCTTCCTTTATCAGAATGCTTTCCATAAAGTCGATACATATTGTGAGCCTCCTAAGCAAATAAAAATGCTTAGTGCTATCATGCAGTATCATGAATGGACTAAACGATTAGTTAAAGAAGGAAATGTTACTATTGACGAAATTCGTGATGTAAGGATTTCTGTAACCACTCCAGAAGGCGAGGTTAAGCAAACGCTTGCAGTAACAGAGCTCGAAAAAGTTAGGATGGTAAAAGGCACGGATTACATTGATGAACTGATGGATAAAATAAAAGAAAAATTAGATGAATTAGCTGAAAAACATGGTGTTATTTTATGAGGTGAGCAAAATGAGTGAATATCACGGCTTATTCTATAAAACGGTAACAGAGATTAAGGGGCCAATTTTGGTTATTGATAATGTTCATGGCGTTGGGTATAATGAAAACGTAAATATCGTTCTGCCAGATGGATCAAAAGTTCTAGGAAGCGTTCTTGAAACGGAGGCAAATAAAGCAGTAGTTCAGGTTTTGGGTGACACAACGGGTTTGGATTTGAATGTATCTGTACATTTTACTGGTGAGACTGTAAAAATACCTTTATCAGATGAGGTTATTGGTAGAGTCTTTAGTGGGAGTTTCATACCGAGAGATAAAAAACCACCAATTTTCGGAGAAGAAGAGCGCGAGGTATTTTTCTCGGTTATAAATCCTGCTGCTCGTGTACCTCCTCATGAATTTATCCAGACTGGAGTTTCCGCTATTGATGGAATGAACTCTTTGGTTCGAGGTCAAAAACTACCTATATTTTCTGAAGCAGGATTACCTCATAATACTCTAGCAGCACAAATAGCAAGACAAGCTACAATTATTAAAAAAGGAGCTGAAGCGCCTGAGGATTTCGTTGTTGTTTTCTGTGCAATTGGGATAAAAAAAGAAGAATACGATTATTTTCGGGCTGAATTTGAGGAAACTGGAGCTTTAAACAGGGCAGTAATGATACTTAATTTAGCAGATGATCCCGTTATTGAACGAATAATAGCTCCAAGAGTGGCTCTTACAGTTGCGGAATACCTAGCATTTGATTTAGAGATGCATGTATTAACGATTTTGACGGACATGACAAACTATGCAGAGGCTCTCAGAATAATTTCAACAGCACGAGAGGAAATTCCTGCAAGAAAAGGATATCCTGGTTACTTGTATTCAGATTTAGCTACGATTTATGAACGTGCTGGCGTAGTTATTGGTAAGAAAGGTTCGCTGACCCAGATGCCTATTCTAACAATGCCTGGTGGGGATATTACACATCCAGTGCCAGATCTAACAGGCTATATAACCGAAGGGCAATTAATTCTTGATAGAGATCTATTCAACAAGGGAATTTATCCGCCCATGGACGTATTAAGATCGCTTTCAAGGTTAATGAAAGATGGTATTGGAAAAGAAAAGACAAGGGAAGATCACAAATATGTAGCAGATCAGCTATATGTTTCATATTCTGAAGGTACTAGGGCCAGAGGTCTAGAAAAAATAGTTGGAAGAGAGGGACTCAGCGAGCGGGAAAGAAGATATCTCCGCTTTGCAGATGATTTTGAACATAAATTCGTAAGCCAAGGGAGATATGAGAATAGATCTATCGAGGAAACATTAGATATTGCTTGGGATATTCTATCAACATTACCTGAGGACGATCTGATAAGAATTGAGGACTCGATAATCAAAAAATATTATCGGTATTCATGATCTCAATATCACTTTTTTGTTTTTTAAATTGTAATTGAAGGGGGAATAAAATGTCTGCAACAGGAACAAGAATACTCCCGACAAGAGGATTTCTGTTAATACTCAAAAATAGGCTAAAAATAATCAAAGAGGGATACGAACTTCTATCGATGAAGCGAGAGGAGTTAGTTAGATACCTACAATCACTTATAAAGGAAATTGTAGGTTTAAGGGAAAATGTAGAAACACTATATTTAAAGGCATTTAGAAGATTTCAATCATTATTCATTACACTAGGACCCGAAAATATAGAAACCTATGCTTATATGATGGATGATCATATTGAGATCAGTGCTCTAACCAAAAGTACAATGGGTGTAAGGTATTCTGAATTTAAGGTAGAGAAACTCCCTGACTTCAGAAACAAGATTCCTCCAATAATGTTGTCCATTGCAACAGATTATCAAAAATTCATTAAAGATCTAGTAAAATTAGCTGAAATTGAAGCAAAAATTGAAGCTATTGCAAGAGATCTTGAAACCACAAATAAAATAGTAAACTCCTTAGAGAATGTAGTAATTCCTAATCTAGAGAAGGATGTAAAGTATATCGAAGACGTGCTTGAAGAAGAGGAACTAGAAGAATTTGTCAGACTAAAATTTGCGAGAGATGTTGAATTAAAGAGGAGATCTAAATGAGCGATTACGGAATAGTAAAGGCCCATGTTGAAAAGACAACAATACTTACTATAGAGGAACTTCAGAAATTAGCATATTCGCAAGATATATACGAACTACATGAAAATCTTAAGAGGACAAAAGCATATGCTCTTTCAGCGCTTCTAATTACCGTTCCCTCGGTTAGAAAATTGCATGAACTCATTACAAATAAATTTATCGAACGTGTGAATAAACTAATAAGATCCAGTGGCGAGTTCGGAGAATTTATAAGACACTATATTAGAAAGTACGAAATCGAAAATATACTAAGAGTTCTTGTGAAAATAAGAAAGGGGATTCCATCTAAAGAAATCAGAAAGGAAATAGTTAATATCACCAAACCGGAGATAGACTTTGAATCTTTTATCAGTTCTAGGAATCTAGCAGAAGCAATAGAGAAACTCGCCGGTACTATTTATGAACCATCCAGTGAGGTCGCAAATAGCGTTATCTCTGGTGGTCCAGTAATTCCTTTTCAATTTGAATTAATGCAAAGATTTTATCTAGAACTAATAAATGAAGTAAGCAAAATCGGTGGTTTCGATGCTGAGATTATTCTAGATTCACTAAAATTAGAGGTAGAGACAGAGAACATATTTATTTCTCTGGCACCAAGTATTTTTGGTGTAGATCCTGACTTATGCGAACGCTTACTAATAAATGTCTCGTACAAGATACCAATTCATGATTTAATGTCAATTATTCGAACTGGAAATATTCAACCAATACTTCATATTAAACCATATGGTGACATAATTAATCTATTATTAGTTGGTGAGGATGCCAAAGCAAAAATTGAAGTATATAAACTTGAATATAGATCTTTAAAATCTAAAGAGGTAAAATTTTTTGTTTCCAAAGCTTACCTTTGGTATATCCTAAAATTATCCGAATTTGAATGGAGAAACTTAAGATCCATATTATTTGGTGTTGACTTTCGTATGGATAAATCCGAGTTAATTAGTCTTTTAATTTACTAATTTTTGTTAAAAAAATTAGGGAGGTATGCGTAATGAAGATAAGAACAAAAAAGGTCACGATACTTATGCTTAATGATATTGCAGATCAATTCATCTTTGATCTAGGAAAATTGGGTATAATTCATCTAGAAGAACTAAAAGAAGAAAAATATGTTGGCTTTAAAAGGAAAATAGTCAGAGAAAAAATCATCTATGCAGATCTAATTAACCGCTTAAATAGACTTGCTAACGAATACAAGGTTGATCTTTCAGAAATTGAGAAAAATAAGTTTGAGTTTACTGGTAAATTGAATATAGATAAAGCAAAGAAAAAAATCAAGTATTATGAGGATATACTTCACAGGCTAAAATTAGAGGCATTATCTGAGGAAGCAAAAACAGAAGAAGAAAAGTTCCGAGACTACATGGATAAGCTCAATAAAGTTAAGGAAAGATTTAAAGCAGAAGCTAGTCAATTACTCACGCACTTGAAATATTCCTATAAAGTTTCTGTTGTTGAAGAAAAGTTGCTAAGCTCTGAGTATATAACATTACTACAGGGGTGGATTCCCGAAAGCGAGATTTCTAGATTCAATTTCTTTTTAGATGATTTCAGGAAAAAAGTAAGTAAAGGAATCGCTGTTTTCTACGAAGAAGATGAAAAAGAGTTTGAGGTGGAAGCGCCTGTCGTATACAAAACCTCTAAACTCACAGAAGGTTTCGCATCATTGATAAGACAGTATGGAATACCTAGCCCCAGGGATCAGGATCCTACCTTACTTGCAGGTCTTTTATGGAGCTTTATGTTCGGTTTTATGTTCGCTGATTTTGGAGAAGGATTGGTTCTAATCTTATTAGGCGTCTACGGAATCATTTCTAACAAAAAGATACTTGGAATTCCGCTAAAGAAGGCCGGAAAGCTACTGATTTCAGGAGGACTCTTTTCAGTAATATTCGGGCTATTGGTTGGCGAATTTTTCCTAACTGAAGTAGAACCGTTATTTCCGGGTTTAACAATGGGCTGGATCGAGCACTCGGAGAACATAATTTGGTTACTAAAGATAGCTGTATTTATTGGCATGATTGAGATACTGGTAGGTATGATATTAAACACAATTAAGAATCTTAGACATGGGGAGATAAGAGAAGCACTTCTAAGCGAACATGGAGTAGCGGGGATTATTGGCTATATATCTTTCATATTCATTGCGTTTATGTTTCTTGGCGGAATTACAATAATACCAGGAGTCCTAAGGATAGATCAAAGTACATTTGGAACATTATGGTATTTACCATTTATTGGCTTCTTAGGTGGTATTGTATTAGTTATGCTGAATCCAATTCTTGAGGGAGAAGGTGCAGGTATGGGTTTTGGAGTAGTTCTAGAGACTTTGATTTCATATATGGCTAACACATTATCATATGCAAGATTGGCTGGCTTTGCTGTAGCACATGCTGCTTTTGCTGTTGTCGTTGAGACATTATTAAAAGCAAATCTGATGATTGGAATATTACTTGGACTGGTGTTCTTAAATGCATTTGCATTAACATTAGAAGTAGTTATAGTAATGATTCAGTCTCTGAGACTAACATTCTACGAGTTCTTAACGAAATTCTATGAGGGACAGGGTATACCATTTAGGCCTTTTAGACTATAATTTTTTTTTTAAAAATATTTTTTTAGAAATACATAAGGGATGTAAAAATGAGAATCTTAGCAATTGGGGATCCTGTTTTTGCTAGACCATTTCAACTAATAGGCGCTGACGCTAAAATTTGTACAAATGAGCAAGAGGTCCAGAGAGCATTAGAAGAACTTGTAAGTTCAGAAAAAATAATTTACGGTGTTATTATACTTCCAGAAAGATATGTAGAAAAAACAAAAAAAATACGGCAAAAGCTAATTAAAGAAAATAGAGCAATTCCTGTATTCATCTTTTTACCTGATCAAACAGGTATAAAAGATAAAAGAATTGAAGAGTTAAAGCAATTAGTAATATCCGCAATAGGAGCAGAAATTAAGCTCTAATATTTTTAAATATATATCATATCTTTTTTCGGTAAATTTGCGATTTATCACTTTATTAGAAGTTTTAATGAAGGAATATAATTAAAAAATTATAAAGGTAATATATAATTCAATATATGAATTAAACCACTTACTACCAACTTACTTTGTAGGAGGATAGCCCTGAGTCCAGTATATATGGGCTGGATAGGGGCAACGGGGTTTGGCCACCCGAGGCACCGCATTTTATCGGTGCCCAAAGAATCCCCCCAAGAAACTGGGGGAGTGGGTCAAAGGAGTATAGAATGTTTCGATGCACAATAATAGTATACAATACAAAATTGCTAGTAACAGCTAGAACTGGTGCAAATTGTGAAAATAACATATTACTATACCCCAATTTGGTTGAGAGTCCCATACATAGATCTAAACAACATACTAAAGAATAAGGGGGTACCAGAAAATAATATGGTCCGAGAGCGGAGGAGATACATAAAAATTCTTGCCCTCTTAACAGATCTTAAGAAGAAGGGCAAGATTAGAAGTTTTCAAGCGATAAATCTTATGCTTCTTAAGGGTAGCGAGGATGTTCTTGGGGATATAATACTTTCATTTGCAAAAGGAAGAGCAATTAGATATGATTGGGTAGATTTCAAAAATAATTCGGTTGATTTCCCATTACATATAATTATTGCATCCGAAAGTACGAATATTCTTACAATCCTCCCACTAAAGAAAAATGATTATAAATCTTTAATAGCTTTTTTAAGAGAGCTCCAGATCTCCGAGAATTTTATTGGCAAGAAAATAAATTCATATATGGAGATCTGAACCATTTGACTTATTTTGATTTAAAAACCCCGAAGGGTACTATTGTCTCTACAGGAAGAAGGCCACCATGGTATACTACGTTTTTATACTTAATTCTCGAAATACGAAATCTCTTTTTCCCATGAATGAAAATTATAGCTACCTTTCGAGCATCAACTAAATCCCAGATATCGCTTTCTTTCATTTTAAGAGTAACATTTTCAACATGTAACTCTTTAAGCGGAAGCATTAAGATCTCTCTATTAAACGATTTTCTAACCATATGAATTGCATTTTCCATGGTTTCTTCATTAAAAAAGGGGATAATTGCGAATCTGTTTGAGATATATGGGTCATGGACCAGATCTAGTAAATTATTCTTTCTAAATCTTTTAATTAGATCATAAATATTTACTTCACATAATCGTGTAAATTTCTCTAAACCATGATCTGACGTCACAATTAGGTAAACTTCCTTTCCAGTACTTCTTCTGAAAAGATCAACAGCCAATCTACCAATTCTAGCGATTTCTGAGGCATAATCTCTGGTTATCCTAGCAAGAAAACCTTCTGCAGCTCCATGCGCTGCTTTTTCGAGTTCGCTTAATACGATAGCTATTAAATCAGCCTTAGATAGTTCCATACTGCTAGCTTTTATCTTTATGTTTGTTGCAATTATGCCTATTGGTCCGGATAGATATAACGTTCTTCCATTAAATATCTTGTTTAGCAGTCGATCTTCTGGGGGGTAACTGTAGTTTAGGATTTTTCCAGGGTGCAATATAAGTACAGATGGTGGTTTTTCGGCACTAAAAATGGCTCTCCTAGAGATTTGAGTTATAGAGGGAAGTAGTGATAACAATTGTTTCTCTTCAATCATATTAAAGCCAAGTGATATGAATGCTTTTTTCAATTTTGTATGGAAATCATCAAATCTCAAGCCATCAATTACAAGCAGTACGACCTTTCTGTTCTTATTAGATAGGATATTTTTTATTAAAGTAGTAACATCAGAAGTCATTTTCAGATCGAATTGGGAATTTCTAATTATGTTCGAATAGTTTTCAATTAGTTTCAATTCCCAAGCCGATTCAAAGCTTTGTTTAAATTGGTCTAACAGTTCCTTTAGATTACTGATCATTTTTGGAAAACAGCCATCACATAGTCTTCTTATTCTAAGGCTGAGATTTTCTAAATGATATTGAGATTCAACTATTTTTCTATTATAATCTAAAAGAACTTTAATAGGTTGATCCTCGAGTAATTCTCGTTGATTGTATAATTTTGGAATATGTTCAACACAGCGATACAAGCTAATAAGCTCAAAACGGGGAGGTATTCCAGCATCGTTAAAATACTTTAGTGCTAGCTTTACCCAATCCTTTACCTTTTCCTCGAATTTTATCGTTAATTCCCAAGGTAATGGCGCAGTAACCCCTCGAGGCCTAAGAACCGAGCTAATCTTTTGAAGCGATGCATTTATTTCATATAGTACATCAGAGTTTTTCATGGCTGTAGCTATAATTTTCCTATTAATTATGCTTTTTCTATTGGATAATAGTATATCCAGAGCTACACATAATGGTTTTTTTCCTTTAAGTAAATTATCCAAAATTACTAGATATGAAACTGGACCATGAATTTCCAGAATCCTTTGGGCATATACAGCAATTCCTATATCGATCTCCTCAAACTTATTTAAGCTCTTCAATACAATTGAAAGTAAAGGTATAGGATGATTTCTAAGACGCTTTTCCATGCTTAAAATATATCTTGCGACGAGTTTCTTTACATCGCCGGCTGTAGAAATTCGAGAAAGAGCTAAATAAATACCAAATTTGATAAGATTCTCTAGAGATTCCGGAAACCTCTCCATAAGGGTAGTACGATCAAAAGAGGTCATTTTCTCAATTTCAGATTTAATCCAATTTAGTATAAGATCTTCATCTAATTGTTCGATCTCTTCAATTCCAAGTAATTCGAAAAGACTAAGTTCAGGACTCCATAAGATCTCTGCTCCTACTAGACTTTCCCGTATCTGTTTAAGACTTTTAAGCGGATCCGCACCTTCACTTAACATTTCTATAACATATGTTGATGGATATAATCCATGATATATTAGGGACTCGATCTCTTGGACTCTTGTTTTAAGCATTAGAATTATGGAATATAGATCTCTTAGAGTGGCTTTACCGGTAGTAATTTCAGCTAATACCTGAGAAATTACAACCATAGGATCGAGTTTCGGTAAATTTGTTATAAAATAACGAAGTTTTTCTTTTATTATCTCTGGAAATTTCCAGATTCTTGTAGCCAAATTATGAACTTTTATCTGATGTTCTATAAAATCTAATCTAGCGTAAATATCGTTGATATGCATTGATGCATGGATTATTGGTAAAATCTCCCGAATCGGTGGTGAAACATCAACTCTATTAACTAGAGCCAATTCTAATTGAGTCCATAGTCTGTTTTCGGTGTCGTTAAATAGATTCAGGAGGAGTTCTTTACCTTTCCCAAAAATTTCAGAAAGAATCTTTAGAAAAGCGTTATATTTCTTAAAAAATTCAGTCTTTACGATTAGAAGAAAAGAATCTTTTTCTGATATAGCAATAAAATTTACAATTGCAGGAGTAAGTTCCCGGTATTCTAAGATTTTTGTGTGCTCGATTACTGCCTGTAATGTGTCCTTCTCTTTCTTTCCTACTATTATCTCTACGTTATTGGTTATCTTAACGGCTTTCTTGATAATCCTTGCTATATGCCTATAAAATGTTTCTGGTATTAGTTTTGCTAGTCTTGGTAGTTTATCCGATAAATCTAGAACTAATTGTTCTCTTAGGCTATTGATAATCGAGGTGAGTATAATCTTCATTTCAAATTGGTTTTTAAAGTAATTTTCAATTAATTTTGTAAGTTCTGAAAGCTTTTGAGCTTTCTCTAATGAATGTAGAAATTCTGAAAAATCAGATTCAAAATTAACCAAACTAAATCACCAACGGATACAAGAGTTATCATTTACTCTAATTTAAAATATCTTTTAAATTCTCCTTAAAAATCTTGTACTCCTATTACTACCTTTTTAGTGTATTTTGGGCCTGGGAATCACTGAGGAGAGAAAATAGAACCTAGAATAACATTTCTAATATTTATTATCTCAATATATTCTTAATTTAAGCACGTGTTTATCCTATTATGCAAGAGGTGCATGAGAAAATATGTTATAATAATCTAATGACAAGCCTTTTCAATCTACCCAACGTTTCTCTCATCATATTTTTAGTAAAAATCTATTCGATATTACTATAAATTTTAATTTTAAAAAGTTAACATTTGATTAAATGTATTCGGGGTGAGTACACTTGGCCAAAAAGATAAGAGCACACGTTTTTGTGTCCGGAATGGTTCAGGGTGTATTCTACAGGGCTTATGCTGCAGAAATGGCAAAAAAACTGAATATAAAAGGCTGGATTAGGAATTTAAGAGACGGACGTGTCGAAGCTGTTTTTGAAGGAGATGAAGAAAATGTCAAAAAGATGGTAAAGTGGTGTCATAAGGGATCTCCTGCAGCGAGAGTTAAAAAAGTGGAAGTCAAATGGGAGGAATACAAGAAGGAATTCAAGGATTTTAAGATAAAATATTTCTAAGAGGAAATAATTTCAGATAGTATATCGTATCTACAAATTGAAATCCAACATTATTTGAATAACCTTTAAAAATTAATTAATATATCATGAATGTAGAAATTATACCCGATTACTAGATATCTGTCTACTTCTCTGTATGTGATGACAAATGTCAGACTCTACATTCGAAGATAAAAAGGATAAAAGATCGGTTGGGTTCGTTACAGCACTAGCCTTCGGAATCGGCGGAATGATAGGTGGAGGAATTTTTGCTCTTTCTGGCGAAGTTGCGAGGATGGTTGGTAGCGGTGCTATACTTGTATTTTTACTAGCGGCTCTTTCCGCGATAGTATCTGGACTGGTGTATTCTGAATTTTCCACGATTATAACAAGTGCAGGTGGTGGCTATAGTTTTGTTCAGGAAGTTTTTCCAGAAATTTTTGGTTTTGTTGCTGGTTGGTGGTTTTTATTAGCATATACATTTGCAGGATCGTTCTATGCAGGTATTTTTGGGAAGTATTTAGAAATAATAACCGGAATACATTATCTCTTTTTTAGTATAATCTTAGTTATATCTTTTTGTTTAATAAACTATTTAGGTGCTAAGGAAAGTGGTTTATCTGAGCTTCTTCTTGTTTTAATTAAATTAAGTATAATTTTTATGTTTATTCTTTTGGGCTTTTCTCAAGTAGGGTTCAACTTAAATTGGGAAGAATTACTACATGTTGCTCCTATGGAGGTAATTTTTCTAACTTCTGCAACATTCGTTGCCTTTCAAGGATTTGATGTGATAGCCACTTTAGGGCAAGATCTAAAAAATCCAGAGAAAAATATTAGTCGAGCAATAGTTTACTCTCTGATTTCAGTAACTATAATATATATAATTGTCGTGATTTTAGAGTGCTCGGCGATCAAGCTTGGGCTAGTCCCAAGTGATGCGCAATCGGAATATATAATCTTATATGTTATGGGAAACTTTGCAGGTAGTTGGGGCGAGTTAATTTTAATTTTCGCAGCTGTTGTATCTGCAATGAGCGCATATAATGCAACAATCTATGCGGGATCCAGAATCGGCTATACAATGGGCGAGAATCGCGCATTACCAAGAATTTTTAGGTTGTATCATCAGAAATTTAATACACCATACGCATCTATAATCCTAAGTGGCGGGATTTCCTTGGGAATACTAATTATTTTAACTCTTTTCTTATCGCCTGAGATGATCACAATAGCTTTAGGTCAACTCTCAGGATTAGCATTCGCCTTTTCCTTTGCGATGGTAAATCTTTCACTTATCGTTCATAGAAGTCTATTTCCAAATATAGATAGATTATTTAAGGTACCTTTCTACCCAATTTTACCGATATACGGGGTTCTAACGGCATTCTTATTTGGGCTTATAACTGCTCTTGAGAATATAATTCTCTTCCTTATCTTTATTCTCCTTTCAATAGCAGGTGTAGGCTACTATCTATTCCTCATGAAAGAAGTAAGAAGTTACCATCAATTTATAAATATTCTTACAGGAGACTTTAACAGGGCAAAAGAAGCGATATCTTTGCGTAAAATTTTAAATGAGATAAAAAGAAAAGAATAATTATTTTGTTACTCTATTAAATTTTATTCTAAACATCGAGTTCATCATAATCTCGAATAGAGATGAATCGTACCCATCGCCCTTTTCTTTACTAGATATATCATAGACTTGAACTCTTTTACGAGCTCCTTTTATTGTTTTTTCGGTTGCTCCAGCACAAACAATAATACAGTTGATTTTATCTTTATTTTTCTCATCATCATTAAAGAACAAATCGTATTGTAAGAGCGTTTTCTCAGTAAGAATATCTGGTATGAAAACGTATGCTTCTTGCGAACCTAAGAGAGACCCTTTTTCTTTTAGAATATCAACCATAACATTATCAAATTTAACATATTCTTTGAATTCTATGTTCCTCCTTATGAATATATCTATCAATATTTTCTTAGCCGTTAAGACAATATATTTGGCATCCTTAATTGTTGGTCTTTTTAGTTTCTCTAGAGCTACTATTATCCTTTCGGTAGCTTCTGGGAAAATATCTAATTGATATCTCTTGTTATCATTGGATAAAAGAAATAGTATGAGATGTTCATCGTCTGATACCGCAACTCTAATTACTGATTTTACTCTTATAATTTCCATTTAAATCGCCTTGTTATTGTATGTTAGTTTTAGTTAAAGACGTACGAAAATAAAACATAGAATTAGTTAAATAGCTCTATAATCTTTTACATGAATATCTAATTTAAAAATTACTACACAAATATGCAAATTTATATATAAGTGATTCGTAGGTTATACGAAAAAAACTAAATATACTAAATATGATGAATATATGGCCTTATTATATCTCCGCTATAGATATCTAGGAGAGTATAAATATCGGGTTTGTACTTTATCTTCCATTTAACACCAATTTCTTTCAGTTCCTCTCTTGCACCCATAAGATCATCCATATCAAGAAAATCCTTAGTGTAAACCGCAATTAGATATTTTTTCTGCGGTGGTGTCGAAACTTTTGCTCTAAAGATATGGTTAAATTCTCCCAGCAGAGTCTTCTTCGCTACTATTTCCCACAATTCATCAACCATGTTTTCATTAACGAAAATCAGCCACTTGCCCGTTTTTATATTTGTTAGTTTAGCTGCTTCAATAATATTCTCCGGTGTTAGTTGAAACGGTATTTTCTCTTTAATGTTAATGGAGTCCTTTGTTTTTTCTAGATAAATTACATAGAAAATCTGCTTGTTTTCTGGATCACGTTCAACTATTTTATCTAGAAATGCATATTCGTATGGTCTCCTGATGTGCCTAAGTTTTGGGTTATTGACATAAATCCAATCTATATCTGGAGAAACAACTCTTGTGGGAAGAAATCTCTTTATCTCGGTTAGGTCTTTTAACTCAAGGAAATTGTCTATGTTCATAAAGAATCACCAGGTATTCATGAGAATAAAGTTGTATTTGAGTATAAATTTTTCTGTTATTTTAACTAAAAATGAGATAATGGATTTACAAACAATTTTTATGTAGTTTAAATATATGTCACGATAAACATTATTTACGAAGAATTTTAACTTTAATTTTGAATAAAATAATACTTTAAAAATAGGGTAAACACTAATTGTTTAATTAATTTGGTGTTTTTAATGGTAAGTTCGGTAGGAACAGAATATGAAGATATTTGGGAGATCGTTCGGGAGCAAGTAGATATAAGCAGAGAAGAATTTGATAAGAAAGTAAATGAGGTATATTCGAAGGGTAAGGCGTTTCTAACGAAGAGAGCTGCTGCCATAATCGTAGCAAAGAAACTGAACATAAGTACGCAACAGATACTTTATACACCAATAATCGGAAGGTTGCTTGAAGTCGGTGCTACTAGAATGGCGAGAAGTGCTAGAGGAGAGACTCCTTATGTTTTATTTACAATTGTTAATGAACAAGAAAGAATTCCTTGTGTAGCTTTTGGTGAAAAGCATATATCGACCTTAAAGAAAGCGGATGATAAAGTTGTTCGTCTCAAAAATTATCTCAAGGCTAAGTTACAGAAATATAGTATTACAAAAATTACAGAGGAATCGATCATAGAGATACTTGATGATAATGCCTTACCGCCAATAACGGATTTGAAACCAGCTTGGGCTGAATCTCTTAAAGATATTAAAGAGAGAAGAGGAACCCATATCGTAAAAGTATTAGTAATTGATGAAAGTTCTAGTGAATACTTAAGTTGCCCTATCTGCGGTAAAACTTTAGAGTTTGTAAGCGATGAATGGCTATGTCCTGAGCATGGTAGCGTAGAACCCGAAACCAAAACCATCCGGAGATATATCCTAAGTGATCGGAGCGGTACATTTCCTGCAGTTTACTTTGGAACAGATGTTCAAGAAAGTATTTTGAACAGATTAATTGTTGCGAAAGGCTATTTTAGAAATGATGAATTTCAGATCCAAAAGATATACTGGATATCCGATAATGAGATAATCTAATCTGCTATAGATCTCTGTTGGTGTTGCTAAATGAATGAAAAGATTCCAGCCCGAAGTTTCTATCTGTTAGTATTTAGTATATCCTATTTTGCAATAGTCATTGCTTCACATATTGTTTTTGGGATGCACCTTAGACCTAATGAACTTGTATCGATTCCGGATATAATTGACTTAATCTTTTACCCGCCGATCATCGGGGTGCTACTTTATCTTCTTTATGATAGTACTGTTAGTAAATCTGCTAGTTTGTACGAGAAGATCCTATATCTAATTTTCCTGATTTTACATATTGAGGGGCACGGAATTCACTGGTCCGGTAATGCCCTAGACGTTCTTATAGAACGCGAGGGGATCTCTGGACTGGTATATGATTTTGCGTATTTTATTGATGAACTCTTTAGTCATCTCATAATGTTTAGTTCATTATTCATTATTATGGTTCTTCTTATAATCTATGAGGAGAAATATGATGCTCTAGACGCGTCAGAATACTATAAATATCCTCTTATTTCTGGTATGATAATGGGTTTTAATCTACTTGTGGCATCTATAGAAGCGCAGGTTCCTTATGAAGCAATATCTGTAGCTTTAATTCTAGTTGCATTGCCTATTTATTTTGCTAAAAGAAGGGGGAGATCGCTCAAAGAAAAGCAGGCTCAGTTATTCTCCTTGGTAGTTGGAGCAGCAATTCTCCTATTATCTCTAATATATTATGTTATGTTTGGGGGTTTTATCCAGCCTTCAGAGATTTTCTAGGAAAATTTAATCTAATACCATTATTTCCTTTTTCTCTTTTAAGTACAGTATTATCTGGATTCTCCTATTTACTCGAAAAATCGATTTTCTAGATACTTCTATGCATAATATTTAAAGGTCTACAATATTAAGATTACAAACTTATTGAGACATTATTCCGGGGGGCCAAAAATGGAGCAAGAGGGTTATATGGTTACCAAAAAAGTATATGTCTTGGCCGTACTTGTGGGAATAATCGCTGGCTTGGGCGCTTTGTTTTTTTATGTGCTACTTCAAATCTTCACGCAAATATTTTTAGGTGTTACAGGGTACATACCACCAGGCCCTGCTAATGAGGTTAGTATTATTGAGTTAGGAATAGATTTTCCCTTCAATCCAATAATGCTGGTTTTAATTCCTACGATTGGTAGTCTAATTAGCGGAATCTTAGTTTATACATTCGCACCAGAAGCTGAAGGCCACGGAACAGATGCGGTGATTGAGGTTTATCACTATAAAAGTGGTTATATTAGAAAACAAGTTCCTATAATCAAAACGCTAGCATCTGCAATTACGATAGGTTCAGGAGGATCAGCAGGTCGAGAAGGACCTATCGCGCAAATTGGCGCAGGTTTTGCTTCATATTTATCTTATAAATTAAACTTAAGCGAACGTGAAAAAGAAGTTTTACTTCTCTGCGGTATGGCTGCAGGAATAGGAAGTATTTTTAAATCGCCCTTCGGTGGCTCCATATTTGGTATTGAAGTTCTGTATCAGAAAGATTACGAAGCAGATTCATTTGTACTTGTTATAATTTCAACATTTATGGCCTATGGAGTTTTTGCATTGGCTACTGGCTGGGGCGTTATATTCAGAACGCCGTTATATACATTCTCGCCATATGAACTACCATTATTCGCAGTATTAGGTCTATTTGCAGGAATATTAGCGAAGGCATATGTGTTGTTTTTCTATGGACTTAGGGATAATTTCTTCAAGAAACTAGGTATTCCAAACCACGTAAAACCAGCAATTGGAGGATTAATGCTCGGTATTTTAGCATATTTTGTTCCCGAGAGCTTAGCATCAGGTTATGGTTGGATACAATTAGCGATGTATAGTAAGTTGGCTTTGAATACGATGTTAGTGCTAATTTTTGCGAAAATCCTAGCGACATCCTTTACTATCAGCTCGGGTGGTAGTGGGGGTGTCTTTGCACCATCCTTAGTAATCGGGGCAATGCTTGGCGGTGTTTCAGGCATACTCTTCAAGGATTTGTTTCCAAGTATAGTTGTAGAACCTGGAATATTTGTATTAGTAGGTATGGCATGCTTTTTTGCCGGCGCTGCCAAAGTTCCTCTTGCAGCAATAGTAATGGTTTCTGAAATGACCGGAGACTACAATATCCTAGCTCCAGCAATATTAGCATCAACGGTTTCATACTTCATATCTGGATCAACATCTATTTATGAAAAGCAATTAATGAATAAAGCACAGTCACCAGTTCATATACCGGAGTACATCTCTTGCTTATTAGAGACCTTCAAGGTCGAGGATGTTGCAAGTCCGGATATTACCATAGTTTCAGAAGATATTACTCTCAAAGAACTAGAGAGGAAATTCCTAAGTACTAAATATTCTAGTTTACCAGTAGTAGACAAGAATAATAACTATATAGGCATTGTTTCTTTGTTTGATCTATCTTCGGTTCCCATCACAGAATGGGATAAAAAAACTGTTAAGGATATCATCAAGAAAACGGCTGTTTACGTAAGGCCAGACGATACACTTTCTAAGGCCATATCAGAGATGCTATATAATGGTCTACCAAACATACCTGTAATAGATGGGAAGGATAAAAACAAAATTATTGGAAAGATCTCCTTCAATGATATTGTGAAAATTTTGTATTATAAATCCAAAAGATAGCTATCAAAATAAAAAATATCTCCTTCCTCTCTATTCTATTGCAAAAAAATCGTTTTAAAGTGTGTTTATGAATGATTTTTAAGAGAAAAACTTAAAAAGAGTTCCATATTTAAACTATGGATATATACCCATAACTGAATATCTCATTCATCAACATAACTTTGGTGATGCCCTTGGAAAACGTATGAAGAAACTTCAGATCCCTATTTGGGATAGATTATATCGCCCCGATAGATTTTTAAGAGACCCTAAAGTTAAAGCAATTATAAAAGTCCAAGATACTATCCTAGAAGCGACTCGTAAATTCTTACATTCTAAGGGATTCATAGAGCTCCTAGTACCTGTTATTGCACCAGTAACTGACCCCGGTATACGGCAAGCACAATTTTTTGAAATGCAATTCTATAACCAGCGTGCCAGGCTCGTATCAAGTGCAATTTTATACAAAATAGCGTCTATGATCGCATTTGAAAAAATCTATACTATAGCAATAAACATAAGAAAAGAACCTATAAATTTAGAGAATTTCGATAGAACACTTTCAGAATTTCGACAAATTGATATTGAAGTTAAAGAAGCTTCCAGAAAACAAATTCAGAGATTATCTGAGGATCTTATTATTCACATTATAAAAAGCGTTAAACGTGAAAACGAAGAAGAATTGAAAATCTTAGGAAGGGATCTGCGAACTCCACATAAGCCTTTTAGGGAATATACGTTCAGGGAAGCTGTTGAATTCGCAGAAACATTTGGATATTGTATTGGACCTGACGGTGAGCTTTCAAGAGATGCTGAAATTGCCCTTTCTAAAGTTCACTATGACCCATTTTGGATTTTAGATTATCCGAAGGAAGTTCGTGGCTTTTACTACAAAGAAAAAGAGGATGGAACATTGCTTGATATGGATCTAATATTTCCAGAAGGTTTTGGAGAAGGAGCATCCGGGGGAGAACGCGAGCTAGAACCAGTAAAAGTTGTTCAGAGAATGAGAATTACAGGGGTTGAACCAAGTGAATATGAATGGTTTTTGAAAGTATTAGAATCCGGAATAACAAAGTGTTCAGGTATTGGATTTGGTGTAGAACGCCTCACAAGATGGATTTGTGGCTTAGAAAGTATAGTTGAAGCAATACCGTTTCCAAAGCTTCCTGGATACCTTGGGGTCTAAATATTATAGTCAATCCAATCCTTATTTTCCGCTAAACTTTTATGCCTTTTAGTCTCTAACTATTTTCATGACTCGCAAGATTCGCATTGTATTGCATA
>JAGGXM010000027.1 GCA_021163045.1 Thermoproteota archaeon
CCTTAAAAATCAGATTTTTGAAATCTTCAGGAAGTTCTGTTAGTTTTGAACTTGCTGTTATTGATCGAACTACTCTAGATACCGATAAATGCCAGTCGGCAATTACGTCTAAACTTTTTACAAGATTTGTTAAAACCATTTTTCTTTCTGGTTGAAATGCACTTCTCTGAATTTCGTCTAGAATTGTTCGTCTTAGGATATCTGCTCCATGCTCAGCCATATGAATCTTGTCATGTAAATTCTCCATCTCGCCATCTGTAAGGGCTTTCTTCAGGATGAGATGAAGTATGCTATTACACTCTTCGATTAGGCCCATCAGCTCTAATATTTTAGAGCTAATAATTTTTTCAGCTCGCTTTCTTAGGAAAGAAACTATTCTCATTTCAAATCACCTTTCAAAAACAACGATTTTGTTTGGATCTATATCTACAAACACCTTATCTACATTAAAAACCTGCTTTGATGGCATCTTAGCAATAAATTTAATGCCATTTATATCTAAAACAAGCCTTGTAAAAGGTCCCATAAAGTTCCTTTCAATAATTTTGGCTTCAAATCTGCCATTTGGTATGAATGCATCAAGCTTTATTGCGAGTTTTACATTTCGCCCATTTTCGATGTTTCTACTACCCTTTAAAATCAAATCTCCTATCTTAAATTGCGAATTCCCTAAAGAATACGCGTTTAATAGATTACACTCGCCACCCATAAATGTGGCAACATACTCGTTGACGGGCCTGTAATAGAGCTCTTCTGGCGTACCTATTTGAATAATTTTACCCGCTTTCATGATGGCAATTCTATCAGCAATACTTGATATTTCCCATTGATCGTGTGTAACATATATTGCTGTGACACCTACGTCTTTTATCATATCTCTAAGTTCAAAAACCATTGTAGATTTTATTCTAGCATCGAGTCCAGCCAAAGGTTCATCTAGAAGAAGTAGATTTGGCTCCGAGGCTATCGCTCTTGCTAGGGAAATTTTTTGTTGCATTCCTCTGCTTAATTCCGTTGGCATTGTGCTCTTGGATAAATCTGCTCTAATAAATCCCATTAACCAATCAACGAGTTCCTCTCTGTCTTGCTCGCCCCGTAGTGTTGGAGCATATGCTATGTTTTCGATAGCCGTTAGGTGATTAAAAAGTCTTACATCCTGAAATACGAAACCAATCTTCCTCTCTTCAAGAGCTAAATTAGTCACGTCAACATCATCAAAATAAATTTTTCCAGAGTCGGGCCTTAGAATTCCCGCTATTATCTTAAGAAGTGTTGTCTTACCACAACCAGAAAGCCCAATTATCCCAAAAATTTCCCCATCTTTAACCTCAAAGCTAACATCGTCTACTGCTACTACTTTGCCGAATCTTTTTCTGACATTTCTAACTACTATGCGCATTTACATTCACTCCAAATGAACTGCTCTCCTAATTCCCTCTGGAGGATAATCAAAAACGAGAACATCCTCAGGGTGAATTCTCAAAGAAACCTCTTTAGAACGAATTCTCTTTAAAGAATAAACTACTAAGTCTATACCTTCTACATCTACTAAAAGACGCCAGAAACCACCAACAAATCTTAATTCTTTTACTCTTCCAAGCGGACTGCTATTATTTTTAACGATCTTGATATCTTCGGGCCGAATGCCAATAACGACAGGACCTATCTTATCAGTAGAAACTTTCGTATCAAGAATTTGTACAAATCCTCCGTGCGCAACCGATTCTATAAAATTAATCTCCCCTAAAAAGTGTGCAACATAAAGAGACGTCGGCTTATAGTATAGTTCCATAGCGTTCCCTACTGCTACGATTCTACCACTTCTCATAACTATTAGCTTATCCGCTAGAGACATTGCGCCTTCCTGATCATGAGTAACCCAAAGAACTGTTTTTCCTTTTAGGATTTTTTTGATTTCCCCTCTAAGTTTGACTCTTAGAAGAGCATCTAATGCGGAAAGAGGCTCATCAAGAAGTATTATTTTAGGCTCAACTGCCAAAACTCTAGCGAGAGCCACTCTCTGTTGCATTCCTCCACTCAATTCATGAGGATACGCTTTTTCCCAGCCCTTTAATCCTACTAGCTCGATATACTTCTGGGCTTTTTCTATAGCTTCTTCCCTATCGAGACCCCGATGGATAGGGCCAAACATTACATTTTCAAGAACCGTCATATGGGGAAATAATGCATAGGTCTGAGGCATATATCCAACGGGCCTTTCCCAAGGAGGTGTTTTAGTAATATTTTCTCCTTCGATATAAATTTCCCCTTCGTCAGGTTCAAGTATTCCAGCAATTATTTTTAGTAATGTGCTTTTTCCAGCGTTTGTATGTGCTACTATGAAAACAAATTCGCCTTTTTCAACGTCAAAACTTACATCTCTTAACGCTTGAATATTGCCAAATCTTTTGCTAATATTTTTTACCTCTAGAATCTTATTCATATTTCCCCCTCTTTCCTCCAGCCATCTTTATAACAGCCATCATCAGCAACCCGATAATTAAGGTAATGAAAGAGGCAATAGCAACAGTGCTAAATGGTATAAGACCCGCCTGTGCTTTCTTTATCCAGGATACTAATAAGAGAGGTAAAGTATAAATTTCCGCTGCCATTGCTTCTGCAACTGATATTGTAGCACCAGTTTCGCCGAAGCTTCTCGTAAATACAAGAACTGCAGAGGAGGCTATGGCACTTTTAGTTAACTGAAGTGTTATTTCTCGGTATGTTTTTATGGTATCAGCCCCTAAACTCTGAGCTACTAGTTCAAGCTCTGGATCTATACTCTCTATCGCCGCAGTATATGACATAACAAAGATCGGGAAGGTAAATGAGAGATGCGCAAAAGCAATTGCAATAACAGGATTTAACCCGAAGGAGCCCCAGAAATAACCCAATGATGTTCCTAGTGATACGGTAGGTACTATTAGTGGAACAATAACCAAAGCTTCTACCAAGTCTCTAAGAAGACTATCCGCTCTGGCTAAATAATACGCTAGCGGTATTCCAAAGAAGAGATCTATTATCGATACTGCCAATGCGATTATTGTAGATAGGAGAAGGCTATTAGTTAATGATGCCCAATCACAAGTAGCGCCAGGAGATAAGTATGCTACAAGATAAAAAGAAGGAATAAGGATCATAACAGCAAAGAATAATAACGATATTATATTTATGGAGAATGCTGTTTTTAAACCAATCATTTTCTCAATTTTAGTTTCAGGGTGGAGTGGTAAGAACCTTCTTCTTGAAATTCTTCTGATAATGAAGAAAATGAATATCGATACAAGAAGGAGAGAAACAGCAGCAAAAGCAGCAGAGCCAGGATCTACGCTTAGTCTATTTTTTATGAACACAGGACCTGTTTCAAAAGGCCCTGCAACAACATAAGTAGCTCCTGTTTCTGATATAGAACGAGCAAATGATATCAGAGCACCTGCGATTATACCCGCCTTGAGCATAGGTAGATAAATTGTTCTACTGAGTGCGGCCCTCTTAATGCCAAAAGATTTTGCTGCTACTTCAACTGAGAGATCTGTAGAACGTATAACTCCTATTAGAGTTCTAACTATATAGGGATGTGTAAATGTGAAATGGAGAAGTACTACTAGCCAGAAACCAGGACTTATAAGATTGAGTGAATAGTAGCCAGAACTCCAGAAAGATAATACTGAAAAACCTAAAGCGGCTGTCGGAACAAAGAGCGGAGCGTCCAAAATAAAATCAAGAAACTTGCTTAAGCTATCATTCTTTCTAGCAATCCGCCACGCAAAAGGTATCGAAACTAGAATATTAATAATGGTTACTAAACCAGCAACAACTAAAGAGTTCATTACAGAACTAAGAGCATTTATAATTTGGCTTGTTGTTATTTCTTGTGCAAGCTGAAGTAGAATTACCACACCGATAAGCGAAGGTACCACTATAAGTGCAATTGTAAATATTATCGTAATATATGCCCAATGCCTCATCGAAAACATATTGGCTCCCGATTTATTGGACTGTAGATACACTTAATTTGAAGCTGTCGAATACCTATATATTACTAAGGAAGAATTATATATTGAGTATATAAGATAACCGCAATGTACATATATCTGGTACTCAGAACATTAATAAAAACACCTAGATGCTGGCGTTAAGGATTTTTTCCATAAGAGCCTTCTTCAGCTTTTATTTCTTAGCATTAAAGAAAAATAGCAATATTCTACAGTGCTTTGGTACGATTTTAGTTCCATCTTCGCCTGAAATAATATCTTTCGCTCCTTTTTTGGAGCAAATAAATGTTTTACACTAAGAGAATCAAGTAATAAAAGAAGCCCATTTTGACCTAGTATACAAATTTAATATGTAGGTAGAATCAAAAATCTTATATATGTCGCGTGTCATAAATATTTGCATGAAAATCTCATTGTTTGAGCTAGCGTATCGTTTCTTATATCCAGCATTGCGAAGAAGAATTGTTGAGATACTACATAAAGATTTCAAACTTAATCAATTGAAGATCGCTGAGTTATTACATATAACACAATCGGCAGTATCTAGATATTTACACATGAATCGTGGTGCTATATTAGACCTTTCAAGATTTCCAGATATTGAACAGGTTATGCAGAAACTAGCAAAAAAAATCGTAAATGAAGAACCTAATGAGTATTTAATTCACCAAGAATTTACAAGGATTCTGCTGAAAGCATTAGGAAAAGGCTATATCTGTTCTTTTCACAAGAAAATTGATAAGGAAGTGGATCCTAGTTTATGTAGAACATGTATAAATCTCTTTAGGGATTTCATATAGAATTTAAAAAAGAGCCAGCTAACTTAGATTATTATTCTTCTTTCAAGAGCCAATGGAATCCAGTTTGCTAAATGCGGTAGATTGGTGGGATATAGTCTCTCTGCTCTTTTTCGGCTATAGAGAGCGATAGTGGCCATTAGAACAGAATAGGAATATTTAAATATTACATTTATCTTCTTTTATTATGACACGCGTCATAGAGGGATAAAATTATGGAAAAATTTGAAACTCTTAATTTAAAAGTTAGTAAAATAAAAGAAATTCTAAAGGAAATTAGTAAGGGAGAAAATTTAGACGAACTTAAGGAGAGATTTAAGGAACTTCTAAGATCGGTTAAGCCGTGGGAGATACCAATAGTAGAACAAGAATTAGTTAGAGAGGGAGTTTCGCCAAAAGAAATTGCAAAAATGTGCGATGTTCATGTTGAGCTTTTTAGAGAGTCAATTATAGATCAGAGTAAATTTAGGAATATATCAGCAGGACATCCTTTAGACACCTTTTTGAAAGAAAATGAACAGCTATATAAAGACATTAGTCTGCTCCGAGTATATGCTAGCTCATTACTAAATGCTAAAGATGAAAATCAGAGGACGGAGATTTTAGATTATGTTAAGCTGATTATACATGATCTATTTGGCATTAAAAAGCACTTTACAAGACTTCAAATGTTAATCTTTCCGTACATTGAGCGTCGAGGAATAACTGCAGTTCCAACAGTTATGTGGACAAAGCAAGATCAAATAATGTTAAAGTTGAAAAAATTAAAGGAACTAATTGAGAGTACTCCTTATGATTGGAATACATTCGTAAATACTGTTAAAGATTTATCTGAAGACCTAATTAAAGCAATAAACGATCAGATCTTTAGAGAAAATAACATCCTATTTCCAACACTTAATGTCTTATTATCAGAAGGAGAATGGGTAGCCATTAAAAATCAGGAACCCATTATTGGTTACTATAAAATAGAACCAAGTAATGATTGGAAGCCATCAGCAGAACCGATTCATCCGTATCGAATACCCGAGGAAATATCTCAGGAACAGTATGAACAATTACCGGCCGAATTAAAGGCTCTATTACCAAAGCAAAAAAATGAAAAGGATGCCTATAATTTAATCAGAGCTGGCGATATTGAACTGTCTAGTGGTTATCTTAAACCCAACGAAATAAATGCTATATTAAATAGCTTACCAGTAGATATTACTTTTATAGATAAGGATGATCATGTGAGATTTTTTTCTAGATCTGGGGATAGAATATTTGCTAGAACTCTATCCGTCTTAGGCAGAAACGTACGTTTTTGTCATCCACCTAGAAGTGTACATATAGTTCAGCGTATAATAA
>JAGGXM010000117.1 GCA_021163045.1 Thermoproteota archaeon
GGGGGCTAAAATATGTAATAATTTTCGGAGCACTATATGCGAATAAAAATGGACCTATAAATAAAAGTATTGAGTCCAACATAACAACAATCATTGATAAGAAAACCAAAACGAATGTATTTGGGGCACTAGAGAGAAGTACCCATTTCAGTAGTGGAAGACCTAAAAGCATCTCTATGATCGAGTACGTACCCATAATAAATGCAATAAAACTCTTTTTTGGAAATTTTACAGAAGCTTCGATCTCTTCGATATAGTCGCTAATAGCATCTAATATTTTTATCTTTGATACGGTCCTCGCAGGAAATATGGACGCTAAAAAGCCAATAATTCCTCCTAAAATAACTCCTACAATCGAATAATCGACTACATACGAAGCAAGTGCTCTCATTGGCGAATAAATCACAGCCAATTCTGGTATAAGATTTCTGGCTAAAATTTCTGAAAGAAATAAACCTAAAGCTCCACTAAGACCCCCACCTAAACATCCTGCTAAGATGGCTTCAAATAATAGCGAGAACAATATTTGGCTATTTTTGGCTCCTTTTATTTTTAATAAAGCTATTTCTCTACGTCTTTCATTTACGGAAACCCAACTAGAGAGCAATGCAAGAATACCACCCAAAAATAAAACAGGTAGTATATAGATAGCGAGATTCATTCTAGCAGCGTTCATATATTCTCGATAATCCCTCAGTTTTTCAGATAATATATTGTCGACAAAATGGTATCTATAACCTGTGTACTTATCCAAAATAACCTGTACTTGTGACTCTAATTGATCAAGTTTAAAGAGTGTTGAGTCGATGTTCCATATATTAACAACAAAGTCTCTATCTAACATAACATCAATTACAAGAGTAGGCCCTGAGAAATAGTTATCCCCTGGAATTTTATTCACAATATACTCATAACCTTCCATACTAAAGACTATAGAAAACTCTGGATATTCTATTTGTAAGTAAGTATCATCTGGTTCAGGAAACACATCACCGGTTATTAATCTCCGTAACGTACCAGAGAAGCTAACTATCGCCTTAACTGTAAGATTAATAGGATATTCCATACTGGCAAATTCTTCATCAGTTTCGTAATATGAAAAATAAGCAGTGATATTATCTCCTACGCTTACATTTAGATATTCAGCTAATTCGCTTCCTATAGCTATTTCTCCTACCCCAAGAGTAAATGGTTTCTGTTCCGATATCAGATTTTCCTCATACTTACTTAAATTATATGCAAGTAATACTAGTGGAATTGTGAAATTAGCATACGTGTAATTTTTGCCCATATACTCTATTTGGAGAAATTCATATGGACGACAGTAAATTTTAGAAAAAACAGATTCAACGCCTTCAAGCTTTAATATCTCTTTTTCAATATTAGAAATATCACTAACGTTATATTCACTGCAAAAAGCTCTCATGTCTGAAAGCAATTCCTGAAGATCTTTCTTGACAGTTGCAGCACCATAGTAATCAATGGACATGAAGGAACCAGAAACAAGAGAAAGAGATAGTAACACGCTTAAAAATATCGTAATCCACAACTTAGGTCTTCTAAAAATATTCTTAAGCGTATACCCAAACATTTTTGATACTCCAGCATCAATAATTTTTTTACTCGATGCGTTTGAACATTATCTATTAATATGAATATTTAAAAATTTAAGTCTATATGATTTTTTAAATTGATTCATTTTTTATTTTCATGTCAAGCATCCCGTTAAGAGGATTTTTTCTGTAAATAAAGCTGTTACTATTGGAAATAACAAATTGTCATTTAAATCTATAAAGTTTATAATATCCGCGAAAGAAACCAAAATTAACGCGGGTATGAGTATATCTAAATCTATTAAGAAAAATCCTAATAGGAAACCAATGATTAAGCCACCTACAACACCTTCTAATGTTCTATCCCCTAAAATTTTCCTTTTACCATAGGCCTTACCAACAATCGCTGATCCTAAGTCATAAGTTAAGCTTACAAAAATTCCTGTTATGAGAGCCTTATTTGAGACAATCGTGGAAATGAAGAATATAGCTACTGTTGTATAAAAATATGCTGCAAAGTTTCTCGCCTCTTTTCTTCGAATAAACTTTTCGGGTATGAATGATTTTCTAAAGTTTATCCTCGTAAATTCGATTACTGAAAAAAGAGGTATCAGCCCACTTAAAAGAATCAATAAGCCTTGGCTTAAGTAATTTTCGGAACCTATAATATCAACACCTAAGATGTATTCCAAGCTTTGTAACCCAATAGAATATGTAATATACAGATACGCTGGTGGAATATATAATAAAAAGGCAATAAGATGAAATGCTTTGCGGCCCAATTCATTTCTTAAATCAAACTCTTTCTCTAGTTTTTGATCTGTTACATTTTTCTTATCGTATCTATTTTCTAGCAATCTTAGAGCTGCAAGAAAGGGAAGCAAGATCGCAGATAGAAACGCAAACGTTATTGGAACTATTGCTAATAGATATTGATGGTGAAAGAGAACAAGCGTAAGCGAAATACAATAGATAGTAACTAAAAGAGCAATATTAAGATCTCTTCTTTTTATCGTGTACCAAGTAAATATTATGAGAAATAAAACCAAAAAAAGAATTACGCTTCCAATAATTTTGAATATAATAAACA
>JAGGXM010000145.1 GCA_021163045.1 Thermoproteota archaeon
AAAAATTTAATCAAAAAGGTACGGAACATCGCCAATAACAACGTTATTTTTTAAACATGTTCCGCGCAATGTTCCGTACAAAAATCCTCAGAGCAGATTTGTGGAAAACCCAGATACAGAACATTTCGTTATTTATTTCTGAAATAGAAATATATTTCCGAAATATTTAAATATAAAATTATACATATTATGGAACATTGAAGGGGAGTTCTATGTCCCAGCTCAAATTTCGGTTTCGTGCGCCGAAAGATGTGATTAAAGATTATGTAGATGTATCTTTTGTTGTTACGGGATATTCATGGCGGCGATACTTAGGGGATTACTGGCCGTATATTGATTATCTTTATGAGGGGAGGAAAGGAGGATTCATATTATATGGGTATCACTATTTGAGATTTGCTGGGAGATTTTGCAGATGGTGTGGCTCTGAGGAGATTGTTAGCGATCTAGGTTTATGTTCTAAGTGTTATGGATCACCGAATGGGATCAAGTATCGAGTGATTGTAAAGGGGTATGAGGAGGTAGGAGATCCTACGATATACGATCTAATAGCGGATCTTTTACATCACAGGTATATATTATATCTCGGGAGTTTCGGGAGCAAGCTAAAAGTAGGGATAAGCCGATTAAATCGGGATGGTGATTTTAGGGGGTATCTTGGTAGAATAATAGAGCAGGGGTTAGATTCAGCGGTAGTCTTCGATGGAGGATATGATTTACTACAGGCGCAAGAGATGGAGAAGACCATATCAAGTGATTTTGGGATAAGCCAAGTTATACGTTTTAATGAGAAGTTAGATGAGTTGCAGAACGGAACGAGTTATAGAGATGTAAGAAATGTAGCGGAGGATATTCTCAAGGAATATCGTGATTTGAGTGTAATATGGTTTGGGCGGATTTCTTGGTCAGAGCCAAGGAGTTTTGACCACATTTGGAGAGAGGATGTAATAGATGGCGAGTTGATATATGCAAGGGGAAATGTAGCAATTTTTGAAACGGGATCCAGAAAAATAGCAGTAAATTTATCGAGTTTAGCAGGGAGAGGGATCATAACGGAGGAATTATAAATGACGGGCATTTTTATAGTTGATTCACACGGATTCAAATTAGGTAAAAAAGGCCAGCGGATCGTAGTGAACTGGAATGATGGTCGAAGAGAGGAGATTTCTGTTAAAAAGCTTAGCATAGTGGTGATTTCAGGTAGTGGATCTGTATCAACGCAGGCGATGCAGTTACTAGCGGATAATAATATTCCTGTAGTATTTACAAGCAGAAACTCTCCGTATGCCACGATGCATCCTTTTTTCATGCATGGGACGGTTTTAACTCGGCGGGAGCAAATGCGTTCTCTAGATGATCATAGAGGGTTCCATTTAGCAAAAGCGTTTGTATATAGTGCGATTATGAACAAAGTTAGGACGCTCAGGTATTTTATAAAGAGCAGAGTGAGGACGGATCCATTAATAAAGGATGATATAGAGGAATTTTCTAAGAAGATCGAGGAAATAACTAATAAGTTAATCGAGTTAGATGGGAATTTACAATTCTTAAGGAGCACGATTATGGGTTTAGAAGGAGAATCCGCCAACCTATATTACAGAGCGTTATCACTACTTTTACCGGACGAACTCGGTTTCAAGGGAAGAGATCGAAGGCCACCAAAAGATCCTGTAAACTCGGTATTAAGCTATGGTTATACTGTATTAACCTCAATAGTATTACTTGCTATTGCGAAGGTTGGTTTAGAGCCATTTGCGGGTTATCTTCATGTAGATAGATCTGGGAGGCCAAGTTTAATTTTAGATCTAAGTGAGGAATTTAGGCAGCCAATAATTGATGTTTTAGTTGTGTCGTTATTTTCAAAGAGATCATTAGATATCGAATCATTTGATATTTTAGATGATGGACGATGGGCGATTAAGAAGGAATCGAAGGGTATATTTTTTGATGGACTGAGAAAGCGGTTACAGATGAACATAAGATCAGCGGATGGTGTTGAAACCACATTTGAAAGGTGTATTTTAAGGCAGGCGAGAAATATTGTAAGGTATCTTTTAGGAAGGATTCCGATCTATAAGCCATTTATATGGAAATGGTGGTGAGAATGGATTTTTGTTATGTTTTCTATGATATTCCGGATGATAGGATTAGACTAAAAGTTGCTGATGCACTTAAGGATTATGGATTACTAAGATTGCAAAAAAGTGTTTTTGTCGGGCAACTATCTAGGAACAGAGCGGAAGAGCTTTCGGAATACCTAAGGGATATTATTGGAAACAAAGAAGCAGATGTTAGGATTATCTTCTCCCCACCGAGTTATCAGAGGAAGAATATAATAGTTAAAGAGATGCACGTTATCGAGGAGCGGGAGGTCATAGTGGTATGATTGCTGCTGAGGATATAATGTTTACTTGTGAAGATATTCGTCAGTTTTACTATTGCAAGCGTATAGTATACTACAGATATGTATTGAAAGCAAGGGTTCAACCGACATATAAAATGAAGAAAGGGCAAGATAAACATTCAGAATATGTTTCTAGAGAAGATTTACAGGGTAAGAATCTGTTTAAGGGTATCCGTCTAGAATCACAGGAGTTGGGGTTGCGGGGCGAAATTGATTTGGTTCAGATAGATGCTAACGATGCTAAAATTATCGAGTTGAAACATGGTAAAGTGAAGAAACGAAACATGTTTGATAGTCATAAAGCCCAACTAGCGGCACAAGCCATGCTTATTGAAAAAGTCATGGGTCTTAAGGTTAAGTCAATAGAAGTACTAGATATCGTAAATAACAGCAGGAATGAGATAAGAATCACGGAATATCATAGAGAGATGGTTTCTAAGGCATTAAATGAAATGCGAAAGATCGTATTGGAAGAAATCTTTCCAGATCCTCCTGAAAATAGAGGTAAATGCATTGATTGTGAGTATAGAAGATTTTGCTACGGAGATCTAAGTGATATCTAATCTACAATTTTAAGTATTCTTCCCCTCCTTTAATA
>JAGGXM010000043.1 GCA_021163045.1 Thermoproteota archaeon
GATAATAGGTAATAGTAACCCTAATTTGTTAAATTTAATCTTATATTTTTTTCTTAGTGGCTTTTTCCTTTCCAATTGTAAGCCCCCTTTGGTATTCATAAAAATCTAAACTTATAGCTTTTCCAAGCTTTTTTCTTCTTCCAAGATTTTACTTTAAATACTATAGCTATTTTAAGCCTTTCCTCATCATGACTATATGATACTTTTAGTGGTATTTGGAGAAAACAGTTTATCTACTATTGTTTATAGCTCATATAACCAGAATGTTTTTAATTTTCTTCTTCTACGTCTGTAGCTCATGAAAAGTACAAATAGTTCAACTATAAACACTAAACTTGTGAATCCAAGATAATTTGCTACAAAATTAAATCTTTCTAAGCTTCTTTTTTGATCAAAAAGCTCGGCATTTTTTACAATCAAACCTTGGCGAATTCCATGTTCCCACATCAGAGGCCACAGCTTGCTTGTTATATTTGGATATTCCTTCTGCAATCCAAAAATAAATTCTACGATTGTCCATGGATGATTATGATTGAGATCCGCTGGTGCAGGGTCATACTTAGTAATAACATCCCAAATTGCCTTGAAACTTAAATTAATATCATCTCCAAACCCGTCTTTATCCTGATCATCTCTCACATTATCATAAATATCCCACAGGAATCCGGCCACGGCCGCTTCTACATCAGTAAAATCTTGCTTTTTATTTGGGGCATATTCCCTTTCCAAAGAAATATTGAATACTGCTATCCCAATATACGAATCGATGTAATACTCTGCCGAACCAAATCCGAACCAATCTTTGACTACAGATTGAAAGAACGTTGCCCAGCCTTCGATCCAAGCAGTATAATAATCTGTATGCGCAGACCAAGCATGATGGCAGATACTATATGGAGGATATAGATCTGCGTATACATCCATAATGAAGTGGCCATATTCATGCACTACAACAGAGAAATCATACCAATCGGCGTAATCCGGATTACTGTTTATGAATATTCTTCTAGTTTCTACATCATAGTATATTCTCGGCTTATCTGAAGAAAAACCGAGAATAGCCGCAATTTTCGGTGGATTGACCTTTACTGACTCAATCATAAATTCACTTGCATAATAAAGGTGTTCAAATACCATCGCAGCACCTTTCTTGGGACCAGTAATTAAATACGTAACTACTTTAGAAGTACTAACGTATTTCGCCCCCGGAGATGGAGTAAGACTCTTTGTCACATTATCAGGATCATAAATCGAGATAGCCCCAGAAGAAACATTTAGTGTATATCTATCCATTTTTGTAAAGAAGATATCTTTCTTTCCATTTTTAACAGCAATATGATTATTTTCTAATACAAATTTTAATGAAATAGAAGTATATCCTTTTTCTACCGCTCTTTCGATTCTATATTCGAAATAACCATACCTATCTGTACTTACTTCTCCAACACGAAATGCATTTCCTGAGTTATGAACGAGTATTTGGATAGTGATTCCTGAGAGATATTCTATCATTCCATCATATGTTAACGTGGCTACGAAGCCATATAGAAGAATTTCTCTCTCACTTACATTAAATTGATGCCCCTGAAATGACTTTATAATGTAGCTTAAATCTAGCATAGCATCTTTAGTGTCTAGCTCAGATATATATGTATTTAAAGATACCCCTGCAAATATTATTCCTGTAAGTAGGATTATACTGAGTACTAAGACTTTCGTTTTAATCATAGATAACACATTCAATAATTACGTGATACTTGAAGAATTATAATTCAAACATTACATATATTAAATTATTTCTCGGTTCTAACGAACAGATTAATGGGATAATCAATAGTTTCAATTTTGATTGAATTATAATTCATTGAGTAAACAAGAACGAGAGTTCTAGTATATTTCTCGGAAGAAATAGTGTAGTTTGGTAAAAAATAATAGAGGAAAATAAATGAGAAATAATTTACGGCACAACGGCCGCAAATGCCGTAAAGAGCGTGGTTGGGACCGATGCTTCAGTCTCGTATGCTCTGATCTCAACAGTATAAGTGCCCTCTAAGACTGGTGCTAATTTGTCGCTATCTGTGAATGTTATGGAAACTTTGCCATCTTCATCGGTCTTAGCTTCATCCACGAATACAATGAATCCGGTGGAGTTTCTCACTATCACTTTAACCGTGTAGTTAGCTACCGGCGCTCCTGCGACTTCTACGGTGACATTAACGACAAGATCTTGTGAGAGATCCCCTGCGGTTGTTACGTTGACTGTGGTTGGAACTGTATAGTCTGTAATCTGCGGTGCGTGGAACTGGAATTGATTTAGCCAATAGTCACCCATGAACGGATATGTTGGGTCTCTGAACGAGTGAAGCTCGATAAACATAGCGTCTGGATCATAGTCATAGATGAAGTATGGTCCATTTCCGATTACTAAGTGCCCATACGTATCGTAGAATAACTTTGCAGTTGCATATCTGTCATCAGCATCTGACTGTGTTACATAGCCAGTAAGAGGCCCAGGTATGTAATGCTCAGCTGTGAAGTTGTCAAACCATGTGACCATATCATCACAGTGTGCTGTTGAGAGTAGATCTAACCACTCACCTACGGAGCCATCCCATGAATACTCATTTCCACCAACGCCATAAGCGACAGTCCAAGCCATAGCCTCGCCAACTTCCCAAGGCAAAGATGCCCATACTGAGTAGTATTCGCCGGTTACGGAATCGGATATCGGATGCGAGTAGTTTCCATATACTACTAATGTGTCATCATCTACGAATTCGAATCCCGCTATTGTGTCAAGCCATGGTCCTGTTGAAGCAGCGTAAGCCTCATCGTAGAATGGATCTTCCGGACCATCCTGTGTTGACCATTCATACATGAAGCCAATCCAGTATCTTATGTCATTCATGTCCATCATTATACCATGATGCCATTTACCAAAGTTGAACTTGAATGTCACCTTAACTTTTGCACCAGTTACGCCATAGTCTGTAGCAGGTTGCCATGTATCTGAAGTGCTGTTATATCTTACTACTGTTTCTCCAACAGAGAATGTGCCCTTCTCTATGGATGTCCAGTTAGCTCTTACAGGTATTGGTTCACCAGTTAATGGATGCGTATATGTACCAGGATCGACTACAATGTCCCAGACTAAGTGGGAGTAAACATCATCTAGACCACCAATGGGGTTCCATGCGCTCATGAATAATGCTGCTGCAGAGGAATATTCTGCAATTGTTAATACTCCATCTGTTGAGTTCATTGTGGATAGAGCCCATCTGGACCACATTCCACCGCCAATGTCATAAGCGAACTCTTTTACTGTATCCTTGTTAACTGTGAAGTACTCGTACTGTGCAGCAACGAAGACTCTTATTGATTCCTGTATACCCATCTTAACAGCAGTCTTTAGATCATCCCAATAACCTTCCTCATCGGTTACATAGAATATTGAATCCATCGTGACTTGATCCAATGTGCTATTTTCGTAGTTCCACCACTCACCAACCTGAAGACCTGGCATCCAACCGACCCATGGTGCGTACATTTGTGCTACTGACCATTCAACATACTTGTATGATGTCATTGATACCCAGCCTTCGGTATACATACCCCATTCCCAGTCTGCTGGGTCTGTTAGGTATACTGTAAGGACACAAGTTCTTCTGTCTGTTTCTACTCTGTTTACCTTAATACCTGCATCCTCGATTAAATCTGCGACATGAAGACCTTCTTCATGTCTCTCGTCCTCGATTCTTATGTAGAAGTCAAATGTTATGTAGTCACCCTTGAATTTCCACCAACCACCAACAACATTAGCTCCAGAATCTGCCTCGAATGTTAC
>JAGGXM010000151.1 GCA_021163045.1 Thermoproteota archaeon
TAAGTTTGGGATCTGTTTTTGAGATACAGATCTGATTTGTTTTTTCTGTAAATTCTATAAATGTTTTAGAATCCTTATTCACAATTTTAAAGTAACCTCTTGTTGCAAGATCAAAAAATAGGGATCCCCACGTGATTGGTGTAATGCGCTCATTTATCAGAACAGTAGCTTCTGTTGGTGTAAGATCGGGAGGTGATACATCCTGACCATAAGCTAAAGTTTTATATTTTGATTCGATCAAGCGGCGTTTCGAGGGACTTATCTTCTGATCTCGACCCTTTAAATACCAAGCAATAACTAAGGTTAATGTACTAAATATTATGACTATAGTTGTAAAGAGAGTCCAATTCTGATTGAAGTATTTCCTTAAACTGAAAACTGGTTCGATGAATTTTGGGAATTTTACAATAATTCGATATGCTAAACCCTCAGGAATATTTTCATGATAGAATGTTATAATCGTAGATTCTGTTATTTTTAATACTGCATCATTTAAAGGTTGTATCTCAAGTTCTGAGGAATTTAAATTTCTTGGAATAACCACCCGAACTCTAGCAATATCAACTTTAGGCGTATCTGCAGGTATGCCATCCCAGTCTAGGATATTTTTCCCATTTTCTGCTTCAATAACCGCGGTAGCTTTGTATCTAATTATAAAGGTTTTTTCTACGGAATTTGTCTCTATGTATACTGGGCTGTAGTACCATTTTATTAAAACCCTATCGGGATCTTTATTTACGGTAAAATGCCCTTCTCCAGAACCCCCTTTTTCATACCATACAATACCAGAATCAGTTACTTCTCCGACCTCGATATTAATTACATCGTCTAATTTCCAATAGTTAATGTACCTATAGGCGTAGCTAAAGCTTCCCGATTCGAAGATATATGTTATATTCTCCTCAACACTTACAGAGGCGTCCCCGTTTACTATTAACTTAACGCTGTATCTCCTTATATGGTAATCGCCGCCAAGAGGCTTTACTACATTATAATTCATTTTTCCGATCACATACGTTGTAGGAGTCATCATTACCGATATCATGAGAAAGAACATTACTAGATGATTAACTCGCATCCAGATCACACATCGTACCGCTTTTATGTTATGTTATTATGTAAATATCATCTATTATTAAAGAACTATTAAATATTTCTACTGTTAATTACTATTAACTTTTTAAGAAAATTTATACAATCCTTACCCAGAAAATTTTTCTTAAGAATTACTTGAGAGAGAAATAATGACTGCAATCGATATAAGAGATTTAACATTCACATATCGAGGTAAAAGACGAGCGGGGATACGTGATATCTCAGTAAAGATTAAAAAGAACGACTTTGTACTCCTAGCTGGACCAAGCGGCTCTGGGAAATCCACACTATTACGATGCATAAATGGTCTGGTCCCACATAAATATAGTGGGGATTATAAAGGCGACGTTTTTGTTCTCGGCAGGAAAGTAAGGGAAACACCTGTTGCGGAACTGGCCATGATGGTAGGTACTGTTTTACAGGAGATAGATAAGCAGTTCGTTGTTGCATCTGTGGAAGATGATGTTGCTTTTGGTCCTTCAAACCTCTGTTTGCCTAGACATGAAATTAAAAAAAGAGTCGAAAATAGTTTGGCAGTTTTGAGAATCTTAGATTTAAGAAATCGTGGTGTTTATGACCTATCTGGAGGGCAAAAACAAAGGGTAGCTATCGCCGGGGTTTTGGCATTAGAACCGGATATAATACTTCTAGATGAACCTTTAGCAAACCTCGACTCGAAGGGCGTAAATAGTGTGTTAGAAAGTCTCAAAAAACTCTGGGAGGAGGGTAAAACTATAATAATAGCTGAGCACAGAACCGAAGAGGTAATAAATGCAGGAGTTAATAGAATCCTCGTGATAAAAGACGGCAAACTTGTTGAAGATTCGGAAGATCCAAGAGTTTTAAGTAAATATTCGGATGACCTCCGTGTATCTATAAAAATAATTGCCCATAATAAGAAGCTTGGAGAAATACCAAAAATTAATTTAACATCAGCTAACATTCAAAAAAAGGTAGCGATACGATTCGAAAATGTTTATTATAGATATCCCGTCGGGGTTGAAGCCCTAAAAGGAATCGATTTAGAAATAAGAGAGGGGGAAAGAATAGCCCTTTTGGGAAATAATGGCGCTGGGAAATCGACATTAGCTTTACATATGATTGGCATTTTAAAACCAACAAAAGGTCGTGTCTTAATTTATGGGAAAAACTCTAAAGATCTTGCTGTTTCAGAAATAGCTAGAAGTGTTGGTATAGTTTTTCAAGACCCATTTAATATGTTATTTGCAGAAACTGTAAGAAAAGAAATGGAATTTGGCCCTAAAAATTTAGGATTTGGTCAAGAAGAAATAGATCGAAGAGTCGAAGAAACTGCAAAATGGCTACAAATCGAATATTTATTGGATTACTCTCCATACGCAACAAGCCATGGCGAGAAAAAGAGAGTTTGCGTTGCCGCAATTTTAACAATGTTACCTAAAATTCTCATTTTAGATGAGCCAACAGCAGGACAGGATTATAAGAGGTATAAAGCATTTCTAGATTTTATAACTCATTTAATTACAAAAACAAAACATGTTCGTAGTTTGATCTTAATAACACATGAGACTGATATTGCTTTAGAGTATACTGACAGAACAATAATAATGAACAATGGAAAAATTGTTGCTGATGGCCCAACAAGAAAGATATTAGCCGACGTTAAAACTTTAGAAGAAAATAGTATCAGAGTAACAGATTTAATTAAGTATTCGCTGGAATTAACTGATGGAAAATATGTTTTATCTCGATCAGAGATAGAAAGAATGTTCTTAAATTAAGAGATAGGAAGCCAATAGCTAGGAAACATGTTTATCTTTAGCCAGTATCCCAAGATTACAGTTATTATCATTAGTAAGATAGCAAAATAATCTTTTTTAGTCATCTTAACCTCTCTATACCAGGTTCTGCATTTTTTATATCCAAAACCACGCAGTTCCATAGCATCACTTACATCATGAACGGATAAAATCCCTTTCATCGTTACCGGGAGGACTAACGGGACCGCCATAATAATTTTTGAAATTATGCCTTTCCCACTTCCGATTTTATATCCTCTTGCCATCTGAGCATTTATTGTTTTAAAAAGATCATCCACATAAGAAGGCACCCACCTTAGTGCTAGATCAAATACAAATGCACCTTTATCTGGAATTTTTAATCCTGCAGCTGCTGGAGCGAAGAGACTCGGATCCGTACTCATGATGAATACCATTGAAATAATCGCTCCTGATAGAAATCTAAGAACTGCTGCTAACGATAGAAAAATTCCCTCCCAAGATAGAGCAAAGATCAAAAACCTGAAAATAACATGCGGATTCTCTACCTTGGCGCCGTATGGACTTATTAGATTAAGTATGACCATTAGAAAAATCATGGAAAATACCAGAAATTTCCAAGTACCTATATTCTCTTTGAATGGGAGTTTTGCTGCAAGATATATTATTATCGCTGAAATTAAAATTAGCATTAATATCCTAACATCAGTAAAGAGAATCGCTAAAAAAATATATGTAATTAGGAGAAATAGCTTCGTCCTTGGATCTAATTTATGGACAAAGCTATTCCTCGGAAAATATTTAAAATAAGGTTGCATTAACCTGCCCTCGCGCGACCAGCCATTGCCGATGCATATGCTTTAAGGAAAACTGGTAAGAGTACTGCTCCGAATACAGCATCAGTAACGAATGCTGGAAGGAATAACCATGTTGTTGCTTGCTCAAATGTATAAACGCCATATCCTAACGCAAGATCCATATAAGATGCAAAGCCCATGCCTACTGCTGCAGAAAGCACAGCAAAAATAATACTTATGACGAGAGATTTATTCGATCCTAGCTCTTCATCTTTAATTGCGAAGAAAATAGGCGCTAGGCCGCATACGAGCCCTAGTAATCCGTTCCCAACATCCCAAGTCCACCAAAAACCGCCCCAAGAAATCGCATCGGATATTGTATTGCCTACAAAACCTGTCACAAAACCAACCCAAGGACCAAAAACAAAACCAAAGAACATGGGGATAACAACAGAAGGTCTAAGTGTTACTAATTGCGCTAGTGGTATGTAGAATATATTGAAAACAACATTTAAAGCCGCATATAATGCGGAACCAATACCCATTGCAGCAATATCTGTTGTAGTAACACTAAAAAGGCTTTTTTCTTCCATTTAAAACCCTCATCCGGAAATATCTAATTTTCCAAAAAAGTACATATAATGTATTCCCAATTTTATTTAAAAAGTTAAGCTTATTAGTATATTTATTTGCATAGTTATGTTAATTCTTAATCGGTCAAAAATTGTTAACGAAGCAAATTACTCTATATAAACTCCTCGTACTACTCATTTCTCAAGTCGCAATACCAGTTTTTCCCTATTGAATACCAATTCTGATATCTTTAATAAAAGCGCATCAAGAAGTCCAGTGATTGCTGTCAGAAGTACTACCTCAAGAAGTCCCAAAATAAAAATACCTGAGATCTGAATAGTAAACATTATAATTATGGGCATTAGGACAATTCCACTATATTGCTCCGCTTCTCGAATTCCAGACGCTCTTGATGAAACTAAAACAATAACTTCTATTGTGAGAAAAGTCATAAGAGGCCCTAACAGAAAAACTTCTATCACATATTGTAAATCTGGCAACATCCAGATAGAAATTGCCGGTTCAATTACAATTTTTACAACTAAGAGATAAACAAAATTGCCGAGCCAACCAATTATTATTGCTGGAATAAAAATCGCTAAGCTTTTCGCTAGTAATAACTCCCTGTCAGTAGCCGGAATCAAAAGCAAACTCTCTATAGTTTTGCTTTCTTTTTCCCCAGCGAAACTATAGGTGGCTAAAGACATAGCAGTTATGATCGGAATAAGCAAGAGAAACATGGGTAGTATATATTTGAACATACCAAATATTGCCATTAGAAGAATATTATCAAAATTTTCTGGTAATTGTCCAGCAAAGGGAGGTATTTCCTCCGGAGATAAAAGAATCACTTGGAAGAATAATAATGGAAAGACCAGAGCAAAGAGGATTGTCAGGAGGATTACTGGAGCAATTATTCGCTTATTTCTGAAGGAATCCTTCCATTCTTTCCATATTATTGCCTCTAAGATATGTTTTCTCAATATCATTCACCTCGTATTGCTTCCATATAGATATCCCAAAGACTCTTTCTCTCAGGCTCCACTGACAGAATTTCTGCACCCTCTAAAACGAGAATCTTGATTACTTCTGGAACTTCTTTGCTGTAATTTTTGACTTCTAGTAATATTGTTTGTTCCCCTGAAATATGAAACTTAATTGCCTTCTCTTTAAGAGCGTTAATCATTGGCTCTGATATTTTTCTTAATCTAATTATAACATGTTTGATTTCTTTTTCCATCGCCGAAGGAGAACCTATCAGAAGAATTTTACCTGAAAAGATTACAGCAACACGATCGCATAATCTTTCAGCTTCATCAAGGTTATGTGTAGAAAGAAAAATCGTCACATCCTCTTTTTCAGCTAATTTCTTAATTAAGTCTCTCACTCGGATTGCAATTTCTGGACTTAATCCTGAAGTTGGTTCATCTAATAGGAGGACTTTCGGTCTATGAAGCACGGTTCTAATTAAGGCTAGCCTTTGTTTCATTCCTTTGCTGTATTTGCCCACAGGATCATCAGCACGATCTTTTAGGCCAAAGAATTTCAAAAGCTCATTTATTCTTCGATTAGCTTCTTCTCTGGGAATATTATAGGCTTTAGCAAAAAATATCAAAATCTCACGTCCCGTTAGACGCTCATATAAGGCATTATTCTCAGGTAGAACACCGATGTTTTCCAGAACCGCAGTTGGATTCTCTTGTACGTTGATTCCACAAACCTCAGCATATCCAAAATCTGGTCTTATTAATGCTGATAAAATTCTGATTGTCGTTGTCTTACCAGCCCCGTTTGGACCTAAATAACCGAAAATTTCGCCCTCTTTAACTTCAAATGAAATCCCATTAAGTGCCTGAACTTCCCTAAATTTTTTCTTTAGATTCTCCGCACGGATCATTTTTATCATCAAATTACTGGGACATCATACGAATTTCTCTTTTCTTAATAATTCTAATAGTTGCTTAATATTTGAAATTGTGTAGTCTGGCACAGTTAGATTTTCGGACTTTAAGTCTCCTATATAGATCGTTGTTATACCTAAACTCTTAGCTGGGATTATGTCATTATCGATTTTATCTCCAACCATTATAGTTTCATGAGGAGCCACATTAAAAATCTCTAATAATTCCTTATAGAATAAAGGATGCGGCTTTGCTGCATGCATATTATCAGCACTAGTAATGTAATGAAAAGGTAAATCTATTAAATTCGCCCATTGTAGTCTCTTTAGTACACCAGGTCGCTTAGTGATAGGATCTGTCGCAATTCCTATCTTTAAGTTTTGTTTAAATAGCTCTATTAGGATTTCCCTAGCACCAGAAATTGGTTTATAGAATTCCCCAAATTTATCGAATTGTGTCTCATAGTATTTGTTTGTTATAATCTCTAGCTCCGCTTTTGATTCATCTAATTTCTTTCCTAGGAGTTCTAAAAATGCCTCAGTTATTGTTTTTGGCTTTGGTGGTTTTTTCTTTAATTCGATTATAACTTCTAAGATTGCTTTCGCAATGCGCTTTGTTCCAATTCCTGTATTTTCAGAGATGAACCTGGCATAATCAAAGAGGATTGCATCAGCAAATTCTGCGCCTAAAGAAGAATATCCAAGAGTCCCATCTAAATCGAATAGGATTAATCTCAATAATCCCAAATTGATACACCTTTATGAGCCAAATAAATGACATAACATCCATTTTACAATATATATCTAATCTCCGATGCTAATCTTATTCTTTAATTTAAGGCAAATTTAAGTTCGCGAAAATATCTTTGAGAAGCAGATAAAGAAATATTTGAGCAACTTTTCTGTTAGCCTAAGATTCCAAATATTTAAATTGCTAGTCGGCATTATATTTTTTTCTAAATAGTATACTCATTCGTAGGTGTATTTGTATGGGAAAAACTAAAGTAACTGAGAAATTTCAAGTCACAATACCAAAGGATATTAGAGAGAAAATTGGTTTAATGCCTGGAGAAATAATTGAGGTCGAGGTTATGGATGAGAAAACCATTGTACTAAAGCGCGATGTGGTTAAAAACCCCTTAGAGCATCTTATTGGAAAAAAACAGTTATTTAAAAATCATATAAGGGTAGAAAATGTTGAGGAAGCCGCAGAATCCAATATTCATTGATAGTAATATATTTTTCTATTCTATCATCAGAGATAGAAAATACGGAAACGCATCAGCTAAGATAATAACCCATATTTATGAAAGGAAAATTACAGCTACAATAACTTCAATTATCTTATTAGAGGTCGCAAATGCCTTAAGAAAATACAGGGTGCAGAGTATAGAGATGAAGATAAAATCAATCGTATCGCTTCCAATAAAGATTTTTGATGTCAATACAGTAACAATAAGAGAAGCAATTAAACTTTCAGAGCAATATAAAATATCTCCCTACGACGCAACACATGCAGTTATATGCATTAGAAATGGTATCAATACTGTAATCTCTGCCGATAAAGAATTTGATAAAATAAAGGAGCTAGAAAGAATTGATCCACTGGACTTTGAGCATGTATTTGTATAGTAGGATATCTAGAGATACAAATGGCGTGGCCGCAACTTATCGTGTTTTTCGGTTTTTATCACCATATTACAGAAATACCGTAAGAAACCCCAGATTATACCTGAGGAATGAATCGCGCTATTTTTGTAAAAAGATATATTATCAACCGTTACTTAGATCCTATGGTGAAAGCTAATGACTAAAAAATTCTCGTACTCTGCCTAGGAAATCCAATTATGGCTAATGATGAGTTTGGTTCTGCAATAGCTAAGATGCTTTCTAGGATGAACTTACCTACTAGTGTAGAAATTTTAGAAGGAGGAACTGAAGGTATTAGGCTCTTAGATAAAATCCTCGAGTTCGATAAAGTAATAATTATTGATGCCATTAGGACCGGTAGACCCCCAGGGGAGATCATAATCTTGGATGGAAAACAAATATTATCAAAATCTCCAGAGAAACAAGGTATAAATATACATGACATAAATTTAATTTTAGCGCTTAGACTTGGCTATGAGTTATTCTAAGAAAAAATGCCTAAAGAAATCATTTTAGTAGGCATCGAAGCCGAAAAATAGAACCCAGGCTAGAGTTAAGTAAAAAAGTAAAGGCTTTAGTTTTTCACATTTAGTATGTAATAAATATATCAGGATTCTTTTAATGTGCGCGCTTTTCATCCCGAAGTTTTTTTGCGATTTTCTTAGCTATCATCTTAACGCGGAGATATTCTTTTAAATTCTGGTTAGCACTTTTAATCATGGCATCTATTAACTCCTTTTGCTGCTTTGACCATATATCAGATGACGTTTTCCTAATATATTCTACCCAAAAACGGACAAAATCCAGTCGTTGCTTATCTAATTTATTCTTAGCATTTGAGGAATTCATTTATATTCACCTTAAGACCCAGTTGGCTTACGTAGTTCTGTATAGCATTTTTGTTGATAATTTCTTTAAATAAGCAGAATAAATGAACCGCATCCTCTATATCTTTCTGGGAGCCAAGGTAGAACTTATATGCTATATTGAGTTCTAGTGGGCCTATGTAAAGCTGTCTATTCTTATTTATAGTTATTTTTAATCTTTTTTCAATAGATTCATAATCTAATTTGCTCTCCGCAATTTTTAATTCTGCATTCGGTATAACCATATTTTTTCTTGCCAGTCTAATTCGTATTTTACTTGGAATACATTCTCTTAGTGCATATACCGCATTAGAGCAATTTATACTCCAAAAGTTATACTTTTCTATCTCCTCGAAAAGATAGATTATAGCATTCTCTAGTGCATTCCTTGGCCTTATTATGAAATCAATGTCCTCGGTTCCTCTAGATCTACCAAAAAGAATTGAAACATAGCCCCCAACGATCGCATAACTAAAAAATTTATTAATTACAGATGCAATATCTATGGCAAATTCATCTAGAATTGACAAGTGTTTCTTTGAATAATCGATATGTTTTGAATTTAACCCAATAATATCTGAAGTAATCCTAATTGGGAACAAATTTCTTCACCATAAATATTAAAACCTAATAATACTAAAGCCGTTTCTTAAAATTTAACTTAATAGATGTCAGTATGAGCTAATCAAAAGATAGTTGCCGAATCCCTAAGGCTAATTTCCAAAAAGGAATATAGAGTATCGTTTTCTCATTCAAGGTTTTTTTCTCTTCATAATCCCAAGTTATGATATACCCTTGTTTTAGGCCAAATTCCTTTAAGGCCTTTAGAAGACTCTTCTCTTCCCGTTTCTTCGTTTTTTCATCGGCCACATCGTAGCATACTTGGACCAATGTTTGAGCCCTGAGATTACTCTCAATAACTAGATCCACCTCGAGGTTACCAGGACTTCTCCAATATGCCAAGTTTGTAAATGCTTTCTTATTTCGTAGTAGGAAGAGATATACTAAATTTTCTAGCATATTACCAAAACTTCTACCCCAGTTTCTACTTATAGCTCGTCTTAATCCTGTATCGATGAAATATATTCGCCGTGGATATTGCAGAACATCCTTTATTTTTCTTGAGAAAATAGATAATTGGTGTATGAAGAAAGCTTTTTCTGCGAAAGCTTTATATTTAAGTACTGTTGCTTTAGAGATTCTATAGCCAAAATTTTTCATTAGATTCTCCATTTTAGATGCACTAAATAAAGTAGTATCGGCCAGAAGCTTTAGCAAGATTTCCAGTTCTGCTACTTGAGCTACGTTTCTCCTTTTAACTATATCACGATAAATAATCGCTGAGAAATATTCCTGTAGTTTCATAAGTTTCTTTCTTTTGTCTTTTAATAGTACTATCTCTGGAAATCCACCATATTCTAAGTATATTTTGAGCAATCTTAATATTTCGTATCTCCTTTCCGAGAACTCTAGATTTTTATTAACCCTAACATTCTGAAATTTAAGGAATTCCCTAAATGATAGAGGATGAATCACATAAGTTTCCGTTCGTCCCCCGAGGCTCTTTGGGATCTCTTCAGGCGTTAATTCAGAAGTTGATCCCGAAATTATGAATTTAATATCCCTTAGTTCGTGTCGCCGTAACCATTTGTCCCAGTTTGGTATGTTATGAATTTCGTCCAAAAAAAGATATAACTTACCTGACACATTAAAAGTCTCTTTTATAGCAGGTATTAGTTCAGTTAGGAACTCGGACTGTGGTGTAATTCTTTCATCTTCAAAATTAATATAGAAGATCCTACTCTCATCAACGCCAGATTCTATTAACTCTCTCATTAATTGAAACATTAGGTATGTTTTTCCACATCTCCGAACACCGGTAAGTACAGTAATGGATTTTGTATTTAGTGGTATTTTATATTGCCTTTTTATAAGGTCTCCAGGATACCCAAATTCTTTCCAATCAACCAAAACATCCTTAAGGATTCTTCGAACCGACATCGCATTCCCAATATTGTTTAACATAATAAACAATTATTGATTATAATTGTGTAATATATTAAACTATTTCTCTTTATCAGGAATAGTAAAAAATAGGTAAAAATATCTTGATCATGAATTAAAAGACTAAATAATTATCTGAGATCAATAGTATCTTCAGGATTTGGACCTGTGCTTATAATTTTAACAGGTACTCCTGTTTTCTCCTCAATTTCTCGGATGAATTTTTTCGCGTTCTCGCTCAAATCGTTATAATTGGTTACCCCTTTCGTTTCTGGGAAGACTATGTCCAGTTTGGTTAAAGCAATTATAGTTGCACTATTTAGCTTACATGCTCTTCTTGCAAGTTTAAAATCAAAGGGTGCAGATCTTCTTTTTCGTCCAGTTACTGTTGCTATTTCTAACCAGCCTCTCTTTTTAGCCTCTTCTTCAGATAATTCCCCTTCAAGAGGACCTGTTCCGACTCTTGTTACATATGCCTTAAAGACAATAATAACGTCATCTACGTATTTCGGACCAAGTCCCACATCAGAAAGTATTGCAGATGCTGTTACATCTTTGCTTGTTACATATGGATACGTTCCATGCCACAATGATAGGAAAGTCCCCTGCGTTCCTTCAACCAAGATGCTCTTTCCAGCATCTAGCGCTTTATGGAGTTCTCCAGGAACATCCGTAAGATATTCTTTTAGTTCTGGAATATCTTTTGCAATCTTCAGGATCCTCAGAGCCCGATCAGCATTTGCGGGACCGCATCCTGTACCAGTGGATCCTATCTTCTTCTTAAGATGAGAACTACCTCTATCTTGATCTATATGTTTATCCTCAATTATTCCGGCTTGAAAATCAACTCCAACCCTTTTATTATCAAGTTTTACCTTAGCTATTTCATTTAGTAGAACTTTAGGATTAACTAAAACACCGGGTCCAATTAATAATCGTGTTTTAGGATTAACTATTGCACTAGGGATTTGTCTTAAACCTAATTTCTCACCGTTGTAGATTACAGTATGTCCGGCATTCGGGCCAACGCCGCCACGAACAGCAATATCTATATTATCCTTTAGGGCTAAATAGGAAATTATCTTTCCCTTACCTTCATCTCCGAAGAATCCGCCTACAACCACATTAACTGGCATTATTCTCACCATCTTAGTATGAGTTAGAATGTATTTAAATCTTTGAGTAGACTGCTGAAAAAGAAATACATTTAAACTGTAGCTTCGAAGATCTGCTTTAGATTTCCATATTCTCGTGTTGCTGTTTCTAGCCGAATATTATGGCTACCTGGTTCTAATTTTTCGTCTTTTACTTTAATTTTTACTACTTTTTTGATCCGAAAAATCACGGGTTTTTCGGAGGATATATCTTTAGAATTAATTTCATTCTCTTCAATCACTAGTTTTATCCGACCTGGATCTATATCTTTATCATCTATTGATATCTTTATTGGGCCAACAATTGTGGCATCAGCGAGGACATTTCTCAATTCAAATTGGAACCCATCTTCAATATTCTTTAAGCTATCTTTCACATACAATTTCTTTAGGATATCCGGTGGAATTTTTACCAAGTATATCACCCATTATAATCATACAGTTAATGTTGACAATATTGTATTAATTTAAAATATGTCCATCTAACTATTTATTCAGACAAACATGGCGATAACTGTGTACGATCCAATACAAATCACTAAGGTTGTTGAAACTAAAGTTCTTCTAGAGGAAGAGGGTATCCAAAAAAAGCAATATTATAGATTTCGTGGCGGAAAATGGTATGGTGGCATCGCTACAGCAGATTGTATTGGCTGTAATTTAAATTGTAGATTCTGCTGGTCTTGGAGATTTAAGAATAGATATAGTATTAGGAAATTTTATACACCAAAACAAGTTGCGAATATCCTTGAATATATATCCAAGAAAAGAGGCTTTTCTCTTACACGAGTTAGCGGAGGAGAGCCCACTATTGGATTATCTCATTTAATAACTCTAATTGAAATTCTCGAAAGTAAAAACCTAGATTTTATTCTTGAAACTAATGGGATTCTCTTAGGCTTTGATGTTAATTATGCAAAAAAATTAGCTCAATTTTCAAATATGCATGTACGGGTTTCCCTAAAAGGAACGACGCCAGAGGAATTTCATAAATTAACCGGAGCATTTTCTTCCGCCTTTGAATTTCAATTAAAAGCACTTAAGAATCTCCTCGATTTTGGTATTTCTGCTCATGCTGCAGTAATGATTAGTTTTAGTACAGAAGAGGGATTCCGATATTTGAAACAGAGATTGGAAGAAATTGATCCTGTATTAGTTAATACGTTAGAACTCGAGTATGTAATCCTTTATCCGCATGTTGTAAAAATATTAAAGAAAAATAAATTAAAACCAAATATTGCTCTTAATCCCGATGGGACCCCTCAAAAAATTTAGAATGGTAAGAACATAATAGTCAAAATTACTGAAGCTGGTACTAGTATATTGTCTATATTCTTTGGAGATATAGCCTCAATCAATGTTGCAACAGACGATATAATCAGAGCCTTCAGAATGAATGCATTGAAATCTGCGAAGACCATATTTGGCACTAACACTAAGGAGAATCCCATTAAGGCAATTAAGCTGAATAGAAATACAGATATAGATCCCTCAACTGATTTCTCGTTACCCAAGATGCTATATTTGTGTTTACCAAATCTAGAGCCAAATAAAGGAGCTACACCATCTCCCCAACCAACAACTGCCATAGCTGCTATCCCTCTAAAGTCCATATAGAAAATTGTACCACAAACCTCCATAACTA
>JAGGXM010000115.1 GCA_021163045.1 Thermoproteota archaeon
GTTCAGAAGTATTCTTGAGATAATTAAGAGAAGATTTTTGATGGAGAAAAAACATTTTAGAAAAGAAGAGTTAAGATGGTGGACGGGGCGGGATTTGAACCCGCGGCCTCCGGCTTGCGAAGCCGGCGCTCTACCAACTGAGCTACCCGCCCAAATGCTTCTAGTCATTCTTTATAATCTTACCTAAAAATTATATAAAATTACATTAAAGTAGTTAGAACATACTCTCGTAGGAAGTCTAAGATCGGTGTTGCTAGAGTAATATTTTGTCTTCTAAGCCTTGCAAATATTAATTCAACGTATTCTTTGGCACCAGAAGTTTTTCCGTTAGTTAACATTTCAACAGCACGACCTAGAAGTCGAAGTATAGCAACTCTCTCGACTTCAGGCATACCAATCTCATAGATGAATTTGAGTAAATAGTGTAATATTATGCCTTCACCTCTCTCCACGAGAGAGAGTATTATAGCACGAGCTTTATCTTCAAGTTTCAGGTCTTCTAGAATTCTTTCCTTAAGAATTAAGTTATCTATTGCTTCATTAATGTTCTTTACCCGTAATTTCTTTTTAAGAAAATCAAGATTCTCCATAGAAATATATATGTTTATAAGTGCTTTCTCGGCTGGGCGTATTCTATCAGCAAATTCTAATACTATTTCCTCTGGAAAATCATCTGGAAATGTATTAAGTACCGCCATCGTTGAAGCACAAGCATCGATAAGTGCAGGCGTAGAAACTAACCTAGGTAAATTGATTGCCGTAGTATAGGCTTTTTCTAAGGTTCTTGCTGCTTCTGAGAAAACGCCCATCTTGGCATAAAGCGGTGCTATTCTATTAAGTATAAAAACGTTGTCAGGAGGTTCTCTGGCATCAACGCTGGCCAATAATTTATCTAAGGTTCCTCTTATTTTCTCGCCATAACCGTTCTCTACAAATATTTCAAGAAGCTCAAGGAATAGATCCAAATAAGTTCTTTCTGATAAGCGAGTTAATAGACTGTTTTTCAAATCATTATATATTTTTAGGGCACGTTCTAATCCGTCTCTTTTTAATCTAATTAACGCTGAAAAGCATGTGATAAGAACAGACACTTCTTTTATACCATCCGTACCGGGAAGCATTGCCACAGTATTATCACATATTTCTATTATCTTATCGGAGTATTCTATTGGAAGTGCCTTTGCCCTAGCAGCCATTAATATTGGGATCTCTTCGGGAGAAATCTTATTCCGTAAAATATTAATGACACTTTCATTTGCAGGATCTTGCTTTATTATAGATAGAACAGCATCGATCTTTTTTGGCTCGTAGACGATCTCATCTATTAGCTTAATGGCTCGATCTCGATAACCCATTGAGTATAGCAGAGGTACAATCCGGCTAAACGCATCAGATCTATCGGATCTATCTGGAATGTTTCTAGCCCATCTAAGTGCTGCTTGTATTAAGGTCTTAGCTAATTCGAAATCATTCAAATTTAATGCTCCTCTGCAGGCATGTATTAGTGCAATAGCTCTATCATAATCCCATTTACTTAGCTCGTTAATCTTCATTAATAGTTCTTTTGCAAGATCTCTCGCTCGGTCTGGATATCTTGGACTTAAAAAGATTATTCCAAAAGCATAAACCATTGCATCCTCTTTTTCTCTAAGAAGATCTCTTAAGAGTCTATCTAAGATTACAGATAAGCCCCACCACCTGACTTTTGGTATCATATCTAAGGTAGTGCTAAGTAGAATTTTCCTATCTGAAGGATCCCTTATCTCTTTAAGCATTTGGACAAGTTCTTCTAGAATTTTTCTGTGGGGGTCCCAGGATAACATTCTGACACCTAGTTCTACATTAATTAAGAACCATCTTCAGATGGTTTATTCACCTACACATAAGTTTTATTATTTATTATTTTTATTAATTAATTTCTTAATAAATAGTCGTTTAATTATCTAGTTATCTATTTCCATACGACAACTTTACAAGACACTACAAGGCGATTATCTATGGGTACGCTCGGACAACTCCGGGAGTTGGCTGCAACTAATGCAAGAAAAGCAATAATTATGGAAAAGAAGGGTCGCTTGGAGGATGCTATTATCCTTTATCATCGTTCAATAAGTATACTAAAGCGGATAATTAAAATGGAAAGGAATAAGGAACTCAAGAAAATCTATGAAAAACGGTTAAAAGGTTACGCTAAGAGAGTATTAAAGCTTCTAGATGAGGTCAAATCCAAGAAATCAATGGGTTATGGCATTTCAAAACAAAAATCGGAAGATTCTGAAGAAATTTTGGAGATCGTAAAAGATGCTATTATTATTGAGAAACCAAGAATTTCATGGAATGATATTGCTGGCTTAAACCAAGCCAAGCAAGCATTAATAGAGGCTGCAGTGTGGCCGCTTCAGAGACCGGATCTCTTTATGGGTTCAAGATATCCTTGGCGGGGAATACTACTTTTTGGTCCTCCTGGTTGTGGAAAAACCCTTCTTGCAAAAGCAGTAGCCGCGAATGTTAATGCTACTTTCTTCAATATAGATTCAGCTACAATTCTATCTAAATGGTTTGGAGAGTCAGAAAAAATCGTTCGTGAAATTTTTGAGACAGCGAGAAAGAAACAACCATCTATAATATTTATAGATGAAGTTGATGCTCTTGCAGGAATTCGTGGAGAAAGCGAACATGATGCATTAAGAAGAGTAAAAACTGTTTTACTTTCTCAGATGGATGGTTTAACGTCAAAGAAAAGCGATAAACTTGTTGTAATTGCCGCCACTAATTTGCCAGAAATATTAGATCCTGCTTTCAGGAGACGGTTTGAGAAGCGAATTTATGTTCCACCACCAGATGTACATGCAAGAAAGGAGATTTTTAAAATTCATCTAAGAGGGATAGATCTTGATTCTGATGTCAACTTTGATAAATTAGCAAAATTAACGGATGGCTATACCGGTCATGATATTGCTCTCGTCGTACGGGAAGCCGTAATGAAGCCCATTAGAGATCTAGCAAGATCCGGTCAATTATCAAACAAGGATGTTAAACCAAGACCCGTTAATATGGCTGATTTTCTAGAAGCTTTAAAAGTAGTTAAACCAAGTCTAAGTAAAAAAGAGATAGAAAAATATGAGAGATGGGCTCAGCAATATGGAACAGGTTGATGTTAAAAATGTCGGAAGGAATTCGTGAGAGAAAAAGAGAAAAAGAAAAGGAAAAAGAGATTACAAAAGAACATAAGAAAACAAGAAGAAAAAATCTTGCAATTTCAGAAATCCAGCAAGATTTTCAGATATCAATACTAAGTGATAGACTACTTGAAGATGAACTTGTAGATGAGTTAGCTAAGGAATTAAATAGTGGGGAAATTCGCTTTCCAGAATGGGTAAAAAATCCATGGTCTAAGATTCCACCCCATGAAAATTTTCTTGAAAGTTGGATAAAAAAATGGAGTAATATTATCATAAGTTTTGCTAAACAGAAGAAAAAATGGGTTTTTAGTATACATGAACTCCTTTTAACGTTTCCCTTTAATGATGGACACCGAGTTTTAGACATAGAATATCTTAGGAAAATAATAGATTATATGGCAAAAAACAATTTAACAGAGTGGATTGACGAAAAAAAGGAAACCTTCATTGTTTTCTGGGAATCCTTGGATGCCATAGCTGAAAAATTGTTTAAGAAAGCAAATCAGTTGGGTCTTGTTCGTATTAGATCTAGTACATTAGAGCGCATCCTAAGCGACCTACCCCAGCCTAAAATTTTGGAAATAATGAATATATTAGTTAGAAAAGGATATGCTAAATGGATAATACCAAATACAGCAGTAAAACTAATATCATAAAAAGTCCATGGTTTAGTATCTATAGAAAAAGCTTAATTCCTAGAAGTATGGTACTTGATTTAAGTACTTATTTGCAAAAACAGATATATTTTAAAAGAGAACAGATATGAAAAGTATCCGACTGTAAAATTGCAGAGGGAAAAATCATGAAATTCCCAGAAAAAATCCGTAAGTATTGCCCAAAGTGCAAGACATATACGATACATAAAGTGAAAATTGAAACATCAAGAAAGTTAAGAAGAGCACTATCAAAGGGACAACGAAGAGCAGAACGTAGGTCTAAGGGACATGGTAACCATGGAAGATACAGTAAAAGACCAATAAGCAATTGGAAAATGCACTCTAAAACTACTAAAAAATATGATCTAATAATAACCTGCAGCGAATGTAATAAGTCAAGGCATATGAGCTTAGGTAGACTCAAAACATTAGAGATCGTTAAAACCTAGGTGTTTAATTTATATTTTTACTACTTTGATGTTAATTCAAGTAAATTGAATGCGAATTGGGTGGTCAAATTATGATTACAGCGTACGATGTTCCGCCAAGTAAACTTATTAATAAATTGGCTGAAAAAATTCGAGAGTTAAAGGATTTAGAACCCCCAGATTGGGCATCGTTTGTAAAAACTGGGATTCATAGAGAAAGAATTCCCGAAAATAACGATTGGTGGTACTACAGAGCTGCAAGTATACTTTACCAAGTATATATGAGAGGTCCAATAGGTACTGGCTTTTTAAGAAAAAAGTACGGTGGGCGGAGTAAAAATAAACCGAGACCAGAACATAAAGTGTTTGCAGGTGGTAAAATTATAAGAACAATTCTTCAGCAATTAGAGGCCGCAGGACTCGTAGTAAAGACGGTAAAGGGAAGAAAGATCTCTCCTCGTGGTCAAAGTTTCTTAGATAAACTGGCGCAAGAAATCATAAAAGAAATTCAGAAATCAAAAGGTGAATGAATATGTCCTATGATGAAGATGAAGAGCTAAAAGAGCTATTAGAGAAGAGAAGAAAAGCGTTAGAAGCCGCGGCAAGAGGTCAAAATCTGGAAGCTAAGAAGGAACAAGAACGTATCGCTCTAGAAAGAGAGTATATATTAAGATCCATACTCACCGAAGAGGCTCGAGAACGCCTTGTGAGGCTAAAATTAGCAAGACCAAAATTCGCTACAATGATCGAAGATCAATTAATATTATTAGCTAGATCTGGCAGACTTGCTGAGCAGATAACTGATGAGCAATTAAAAGAAATTTTACGTAGATTCTTAAAAAGCCGAAGAAATAAAAGTGGAAATATAATCATTAAAAGGAAAGGAGGTATATAGATGGCAAGAAATAAGCCCCTTGGTAAGAAATTAAGATTAGCAAAAAAACTTAAGCAAAATAGACCGCTCCCATTATTTGTCAGAATTAAGACTAATAGACGCGTTAGAACACATCCAAAAAGACGCCTTTGGAGAAGAACCCGTCTCAAAGTTTAATTAGATACTTGATTTCAATTTAGGGTGATTTAAAATGAGTGAAACCGAATCTTTATCTAAAGAAGAAGGTGCAATGACTCCGGTTTCCGAGGAAATTGCGGAGCCAAAACCCGAAGCTCAAAAAAAACCAAGTAAAAAAAGAGGGATAGGAAAAATTATATCAGTAGAAAAAAATAAGGAAGAAGACTTTGATGGTGAACGTTACCTTACACTAAGATTTTATCCTAAGCTACTATCAGCAGCAAAGTGGAAACGTGCAAAAAGGGCGATGAGTCTACTACAAGAACTTGTTATAAAATATGTTAAAAATATTCAAAATCCTGTTACAAATAAGACATTAAGAATCAGAAAACCCATCGTTTGGATATCCCCCAAAATGAATGAATATATCTGGTCTCGCGGTGCAAAGAATCCACCAAGACGTGTTAGAGTTAGAGTTCTATATAAAATAATCAATGACAGAAGGGGCGAAGTCGAACTTCGTGTATTTCCAATTTAACGATTTTTTAGTATATAATACATAAGCAGTCTCTTTACATTCTTCCAAGTTTTTATATTCAACTAAAAACAATGAAGATTCAGCAGTTATTGATAAAACGTATGACCTAAATATTATATTCTATGACGATTATATATCTGCTAGAGTATCGGAACCTTTATCAACATAATAAAGGATTTTATTGATAAAGATCCAGAAATATCTTTCAGGTGACTTAAGAATGTTAGGGAAAAAAATCGAGGATTTCCTTGTAAATTCTAAAAGATTACTAAAATATGCAACAAAACCTTCAAGCTCAGAGATATACCTCCTCACTAAAGTCTTGATAATAACGATACTAGCCATTGGTGGAATTTCATTATTTATACAGCTTATTTTCCAGACCATCATCGGAGGATAGAGCTCAATGGACAGAGAGGAAAAAAAATTTTTCATGGTTAAGGTACCTACTGGCAGGGAGACTCAAACAATTTTCCTGATAAAATATCGAACAGAACTCCTGAATTTACCCATATATTCAGCTATTTTTTCTCAAGATCTATCTGGGCTTATATTCGTTGAAGCAGATGATTACGAGACGGTTATGCGAGCAGTAAAAAATTTGAGAAGCGTTGTCGTGTTCGAAGAGCCCCTTTCAGCTAATAAATTAATTGGAAAAAATAAGGAAAAAGGTGAAATGGATATATTGAGTTCATTTAAGATAAAATACCCTGAGAAAAAGGAGCTTGAAGAGAAACATCTGGAACCAGGCATTATTGTAGAGATAATAGATGGCCCTTTCAAGGGACGAAAAGCTCGTATTGTCTCTATCAGTAAGAAAAGAGTTTGGGTAGATCTAATGCATGGTGGTGGGGCTTTGCTTGTGGAAGTTAATATTGACCATATTAGACCGACTGAGTAGAGCTTAATGAGGGCAAACAATGAAAAAGAAAAAGATCGATCTTGTGCCTTTCTTTGATGCCTTAGCTCATCCAATTAGACTTCGAATAATTAAAGCGCTTCTTCATAAGGAAAAATTCATTTCTGAGCTTGCGAAGGAGTTACAGATCTCAAGGCCATTACTGTATATGCATTTAAACAAACTAGAAAGAGTTGGCATTGTAACTACATATATTAAACATTTTGATAAACCACCTTATGCAAGGAAATATATAAAGGCAAATATTTTATTAGTAAAATTATTATTACCAGAACTAGAATTAGAAATTATTGAGAGATCGTCTGGTTGATTAATATGATGAGTAATACATTTATTTACCTATTTGTTTTTCTTCTTCAGATTACACTTCCAATAGACTACTTTTCCGTACTTATGTTTCTCTTAACTCTTGTGATAGTCCTACTTCTGATAATCGTGGTATTTATGTATTTCATAATGTTAGAAGCTAGAAAAATAAGAGAGCTCCTTGAGAAAGTAAGTTAAGCATGGGCTCCGACATCTTTGCTCTCTGCAACCATTCTCTCTTCATTTTCAGGCTTTTTCTCCAATGACTCTTTTAATTTATATCTTGTAGATAATTCCTCTATAGAGTATCGCCCAAGATAGAGTATCTGTTTCATAAGCGCGACCATATATCCTGCAATCCTATTCCTAACAGTTTTACTATTTACGTCAGTAACCATTTCTACTATTTTTTTATACATCTGGTATCTATAATCCGAGGCCGCTTGGGGATCTGCAGCAGCAATTACTTCACTTTTATCCCATATGCTTTTAACAACATCCCAGTAATTCACGACGATTTTTTTAGCTACATCTTTAAATAGTTTCTGTCTTACCCGTGACAAAGATAGTACCTCCATCTTTTTCTGACAACTCTTAGCAAATCTCTTTCAATCCTATTACATTTCTTTATTTAAAGTTAATTTATTACAATCCCCTTAAAACAATTAAATAAAAAATTTTCCCCTCTAGACAATTCCTCTCGAAAGAACCTTAAGAAGATCTAAAGCATCCTCCGACTCTGGAGTGTTCTCTTGCGCAACCATCCTTCTAAGTAGCATTAAGGCGCCTTCTTGGTTTAAGGGTTGATTATTATTCCCACAACGGAAAGAATACACACATTTATTACAGATGACTTTCTTTGGGCATTTACAAGTCTCTAAAATCTTTAGTGCTCGAATTACTGCTTTTTCAAATCGTTCAAATAGTAGACTTGAGATTCCATTACCACCAGGTGTTCCGTCATAGATGACAATAATTCCTGTAGTTCCGAAAGATATGCCCCCTAAATCCTCAGATCCACCACCGGTAATCATATTTGTACCTTCTATAAGGACATGTTCTAGGGCATGATACGCTCCGCGAATTGCTTCTTCATCATCAGAATCTACTGGTGGAGCTTTAAAAACAATCCCATAGGTTTTATAGCTGTATCTTATCGGTTCATCTAATTCTACTTCTTTTGCGGGTTTATCTACGCCATCTTTATATAGAACATAGCCATAAACTGTAGCTTCCATCTGTAGAGGAACATAAAAAATGGTTGTCCCAAGAATTTTTCTTTTAGCAGGAATTCCTAGAGGAACCGCACTGTATTCGTAGAGGGGGACTGTATGAAAATACTCTAGATCCTTACTAATAGGATCTAATTCGGCCTTTAGGTTTTTAAGATCCAAATTTTTAACTATGAATTTTCTCCCTCTGTTAATATATATTGCCCCGGGATGTAATTCCCGTATTGCAAGCACAACATCGCGTTCATCGATGATCTTAGAATCAAGAAATGCCTTTACGTTCTTACTTGCTCCACGTATATTTGCGGGAAAATATTTCTTAAATGCCTTTGAGTCCGCGAAGATTTTATTTCCAACCTTTACTACTGCGCCCTCTTTGAGGAGTTCATCTAAAAATTCCAATGGAATGCCATATCTCTTTATTTCATCTAATGTAGCTGGCTTTTCACTGATAAATACATAGAGATGCCTTTTAGCAATATATGGATTTAGAGGTTCTATTACTCGTGGAGATATGTCCTCGAAGTAGTCTCCTGGATATTGTGCATAATACTCGCTTATTGGATCATTGCTTCTTAAAAGTAGTAGTGCTATGCCTGGGGCACCTCGCCGTCCAGATCTTCCTGATCTTTGGATAAATCTATCAATTGGTGTAATCTCAGAAATGACATAATCTAGATCACCAATATCTATTCCTAGTTCTAGTGTTGGCGTTGAAATTATTGCAAGAATTTCCCCATCTCTAAATTTCTCTTCAATCATATGCCTGTATTCTTTACTTAATCCTGCTCTATGAATTGCTACACGGCCCATCAATTGCCCGTTAAGGTTAATTCTTTTCTTAAGAAAATAATACATCAATTCTGCTGTTTTCCGACTATTTGAAAATAGTAAAATCTTAGATTTTTTACTTAACATTAAATTTAGCATTTTGATCATTGAAGCATAAACTGGGTATCTCGAATAAACAAATATTATATGAAGCGGCGTTTTTCTTCCTTTTTCTTCAACTATATCCACAACATCATCAACAAGTTTAGTAGCAAATTCTTTAGGATTCTGGATTGTAGCTGATGCTAATATTATTTGGAGTTTTCTATTTTTTGCTTCTATCAATCGTCTTAGCCTTTTTAAGATATAGTGAACATGAGTGCCGAATGCACCAGAATATTGATGAACCTCATCCATTATAATAATACACGCATTTGAAAAAAGTCTACCTAAAGATGTTTGCTTAGCTAAGTGATAATTAATCATATCAAAATTCGTTAGCAATATCTCTGGTGGCTGCTTAATGATCTGAAACCGTTCAATTTTCGGTGTATCGCCGTCTAATATTTTTATTTTTAGATCAAAAATTGCTGCGTAACTCTTGAGTTTCTTTAGTTGATCCCTTGCCAATGCTTTAGTTGGATAGATTAATAATACAATTGGCCCTTTTCTTCCTAATTCTTTAATCTCTTTTGCTCTTTCAAAGGAAGGAATTGCGAAAGCTTCTGTTTTTCCTGTACCTGTAGGAGCTACAATTATTACATTCTTTTTTTCTAAGATCTTCTTAAATGCTTTTTCTTGATATTCATAGAGTGTAAAGATTCCTCTTTCATTAAATTCGCCCACTAGCTTCTCAGCATACTGAGACCTTATTCCTAATTCGTTGAGTGCTTCTATTGTTATTTTATGTCCAATTCTCGGTTTTCTTGCCATGAATTCCTTATAATAAACGAAGTATGTGCCGTCTAATAGTGGCTCTAAGGTCTCAATGTATCTCCAAATTTTATTCTTCTTTATTTGTTCTATGGTTATCTTGTTTCTATGTTCAAAATATTTTTCTAATTCATCACTTTTTTTATCTTCTTTCTCGTCGACGGTCCTATATATGATCTCATAATATATGTTACAATGCTCGCAGTAAAATTGGATTAATTGGCTTTTGTCTGAAATTTTACGTTTGTTTTTAATTTTGAGCTCTCCACCACATTTCGGGCATTTTATTATCATTTTCATACCACTAAATTTAAAAACACATAGATTGGCGAGCCCGGCGGGATTTGAACCCGCGACCTTCGCCTCCGGAGGGCGACGCTCTATCCATACTGAGCTACGGGTCCCTCCAAGTATCATTTTCCTATTTTTATTAATTTGCTTCCTCTTTAGTAGTCTCATGTTTTAATTTTATCGATTTTAGATATGATGGAAAACTATTTAATTATCTCTTATTACAAGATTTTTTAATAAATATCTCTTCTACAAAGTATAGGGTACTGAGAGAAGTACTAAATCTACAATTCCCCAGAGAATTTTTTGATTATAGAATGAAAAAATCTTAATACTATATCACGCTATCTTCAATAAGATGTTCATAAAAGATCTGAGCCGGATCTCCATTTCCGGTCTCGGGAAAGAGGTGAAATAAATGTCGAAAAAAGAACTATCAATAAAACTCGTAGTCTGCGATAGTAAAAATTTTTTAGGAACAGGAATTACAACTCAATTTGAGATTAATGAGGCTGACAAAAAGGCCATCTTTTATAATAAAAAAATTGGAGAGACCATCGATGGCGCTCAAATAGGATTTCCAACATACGTTTTTCAGATAAGAGGAGCATCCGATATCGCGGGTTTTCCTCACTTGAAAGGAATACCAGGAAGTCGTCTTAAAAAAATTCTAAAGAAAGCTCCGCCTGGCTATCGCCCGAGAAAATATAAAATCGAGAAGAAAGTCGGCGGATATAAAATTGTCAATCTTAAGGGCGTTTATCGGAAGAAAACTGTTCGAGGGGAAGAGTTGTCAGAACAAACGAGGCAAGTAAATGTTTCAATTATAGAAAAAAAAGGAAAAAGTGTAACTGAAATGGATGAAAAGGATATTATGAATGATAAGATACTCAAAGAAATCAGCTACAAAGTTGGTAATATCATTACGAAATGGGGATTAGAGATACTTAGTGTAAAAAACAATGAGGAGTTACTCCCATTTCAGGAGAAAATTAAAGAATTAGGTGTCGATGATTCTATGCTTGAAGAACTAAAAAGGAAAATTGGTGCTGCAATCGTAAAACTTGATCATGAGAGTAGAAGAAAGGTCCTAAAAGATGCCAAAAAATTGAGTAGGAATAACCCATCAAATCTTGGAAAAATTATAGCACACATAACATACTCTGCCTATAATGCCCTAAAGAATGGAGAAATTAAACCTGAGGATTTCGTAGGGCAACTATCACAAAGGATCTTAGATGCAATTAGAAAATGGCTTAATGAGGAAATTAAAACGCCACCTAAAATATCTCTTAAAATAAGCTTATCTTAAAGGAGGGATTTATATGGGTAAAAGAATACGTGCTCAAAGGATTGGAAGAGGGTCTTCTGTCTATATTAGTCCAAAACTTCATAAATTAGGCGATATACAATTACCTACTTGGCCTGAAAGTTACTCTGATGTTATTAAAGGAACTGTACTTGAAATCAAACACGAATCGGGTAGAACTGCACCTCTCGCTCTCGTTAAGTTTGTGAAACCTAATGGTGAAATCAAGAAGATTTGGATGATTGCAAATGAAGGGATATATACAGGAAAAGAGATTCAAGTAGGTCCATTAGCAAAACTGGATATTGGTAATGTTCTACCCCTAGGAAAAATACCCGAAGGTATTCCCGTAAGTAACATAGAGATTACCCCTGGAGATGGCGGTAAAATTGCTCGGGCTGCAGGAATGTATGCCATTATAAGAAGTCATGATCGGGCTGCTGGTAAAACAGAGATAGAATTGCCCGGAAAACGTAGAATTACCTTAAACTCTAAGTGTAGAGCTCAAATTGGCATCATTGCTGGTGCGGGTATGGAAGAGCTCCCTCTAGTAAAGGCTGGAAACGCATATTATAAGTGGAAAGTTCGAGGTAGAAAATGGCCCCGCACCAGAGGGGTGGCGATGAAAGGATCTCGCCTATTACCCAAGATTATTGGGGTAATAGAGCGAATCCCATCAATGCTGTTGATCACCCCTTTGGTGGCGGACGTGATAAGAAACCAGGAAAGCCTAAGACTGTATCTAGAAATGCTCCGCCAGGAAGAAAAGTTGGTTCCATTGCTGCAAAGAGAACAGGAAAACGTAAGAAGTAAAAATATTCTTTTCCTTGCATCATAGGATTTAGCAATTTTATCGCTATATTTTTTACAGAGGTTTTTCTAGACCTCTTCCAATCTACCTTTTCTATCTATAAATATTTTAGATTCCTCTAACATTAATCTTTTTGCGATAAACAAAATAGCATCAAGTGAAATCTTTGGTTCTACTAAACCTTCTTCAATTAGAAAGCCAACTGCCGTCAGTATCTCATTATAGCTAGTAGGATCTTCCTTTTTTTTCTTTTTTATATAATTAAGCGCTCCAATCGATAGAAATTCATATATTCTATTTTTATGCGTCATTTGATCTTTTACAAAAACATTTTTTTGTCTGTCCTTTTCCTTCTCAGCTTTTTTGAGTTTATTTAGTAAACTTTCTCGCTTCTTCTCAAGTAATTTCATAATTTCATCGTCATCTTCGATTTCCATTCTTCATTACCTCATAACCTTATCAATATTATATCCCATTTGCTTGTCGGCTTGTTTTAAATATATGGATCATACTTTAGCCATGTAACAGGAATATTCTGATATCGACCATCAGGTAACCATCGCTGAATTGTAATAGGAAGAACCTTTGCTTTTAATTCTTCTTTTGCAATCGTTATCTCTATTGGTTCATTACCTGCCTCTCGAGGTATTGGTATGAGTATTGGTGCTCCATATGCGATCTGAATCGCTCTTGCGCCAATTATCCTTGCTAGCTCGTATATTGTTAACCGTGGAGGCCCTATTTTTACTTCGTTTGCTATTATTTCTTTTGGGCTCTCTTCATCTTTCTTTGGCATCTAAATAGCACCTGTTAGGAATTAGAAACTTTAAGAA
>JAGGXM010000114.1 GCA_021163045.1 Thermoproteota archaeon
GAATATGTAAGATTAAAATTTTTCGGGAATATATACTTTTATGACATTTTCTGCATCAAAGGATCCTTAACGCTTATTTTCTACATAAAAAATATGGGAAACTGAAAAAGAATTTTCTTATTCTAATGCTTTTCTTATGACCTCCTTGAATGTTTCATCTCTAGATGGAACTACATATTCTAGTACGCCTTTCTCTATCGCCTTTATTAGTTTATCAATCTCACGAACCTCTACTGGTAGTTTCAGCCATGAATAATATTTGTACGAGACAAAACCGACAGTAACAAAGACTGTGATGATAATTGGGTAGACCAGCAGATTAGGATAAGGTTTACCTGCAATGACCGTACTTCCTCCAAAGTAGTCTATGCTTACACCAAGTTCTGTTGACCCTGATGCAACGAAAATATCTGTATTAGAGGTTTCATAGCCTCTTCTTTGAATACCCTTTATTACTACTCTAAGTGTATAATCTCCTAACTCAATATTTGTCCAATCTATGACTGCTGTGTATACTCCCGGATAATAGATTGATTCCTCCGCCTCGATTTCTTTTATTGCAACTTCTCCTCTCATGATTAATATCGAGACAGATGCACCACTGATTGGTGTAGCTGTACCAGATTCGACTAGTGTGATTTCCACCTTTGTTTTTGTTTCGCTTGTTATTGGATTCTTATAGATGTTTCTATCAGTACGTAAAGAGACAGTAATTTCAACCGAATGTACTCTAGCAATGAATTCTACATCAGGGATATCATAATGATTCTTCGTTATGTTTAGGAAAATCGTGTATGCTGTGATATTTAGAAGTCCTGTTTTCACAAATATCAGGAATGTATTACCGATAAGATAATACGTTATAGCGTTTTCGACATCAACGGGCTCTCCCTCAACATATACAAATAGATCGATTGTCACATCCGTTAAGTATTCTTGATTTAGTGTATTTATAAGTATAAGAGTGAAATTAAATTCATCTCCCCATGTGAGATCCACTATCTGCGGTGATGCACTTGCTGTTACCGGAATCGCTAGAACTTTTACGTGTATTGTTATCGTTGCTGAGACATAATATGCTTTCGTAAGTGTGATTGTTATAATATACCTATGGCCATCTGAGAGCGACGATGAATTCAATCGTATCAGATAGTACTCGTCCTCTGCCTGGATTAAATTCTCTATAGGTATCAAAGTTCCATTATCGAGATCTCTGACAGTATAAGAGATTTCTGCCTCTATGTTCACTTTTTCCCTTGTCATATTGTAGAATACCTTAATTTCGGCTTCCGCTCCCCAGTATAATGTAACATTGGCAGGTTGCGCATATGCATAGGTTTCTACATTCGTTATAGTTAATGTTAAAACTAATGTTCTATTCTCATAATATTGCTTGTTCAAGAACACTGTAATTTTGTAAGTACCTGGAACTAAATGCTCCTCCGTGGTGTTAATTGTTAATTTATAAATTCCTGCACCAATTACCTCTAATGGAAGTTCTCCGCTACTCCATTGGCTTCCATTCGCGATTTCAAAGACCGCTTTATCAGCACTTACTCCCGCTCCAGTCCGAGAATCATTATATACTATGATAAACGTTGTAGTTGTTCCCCATTCTATAGTCTCAGATATCTTTGAGGCAAACGCAACTGTTGGTATCGCCTCTACGATAAGATTTACTACAACGCTACTTGGTGCATAGTGCTCTTTATATATTGTTATCGTAATGTAATAATTCCTTACTTGAAGTGTTGACGTATCATATGTCAGATAATATGTGCCATTATTTAGATCTGCTAGATCTCCTTGATCTATAATATCTCCTGTTTCAAAATCGTTTATCATAAAGCTTCTCGAAGCTTGTATGATTGGCGCACTTTCATTATCTAAATCATAAAAGTATACCTTTAATCCGAAAGTTTCTCCATAGTAAACTCTAATAGTAGATGTCTCTTTTTCTAGTGATGTTTGTCTTAGTCGAATTGTGAATGGTATAGTTACCGTTTGATTAATATAGTTCTTTTTACCAATGCTTATCTGGAGTAGATAATTATCCTCATTAAGATTATTACCTTGTATGTCTACTTTAACGACATAGTAATTTCCTTTTTCTTGGATAATAATATCAGGAACTATTATCTCTCCGGTTCTACTATTCAGAATACTATATTTTGCTTCAGCAGATCCTATATGTGAACTAAGTCGTGTATCGATATAGTCTACCGTGAAGGAATATGTTTCATTCCAAGGGATCTCTATAGAGATAGGTGCTGATATCGAGGTGGGGCGCTCTATAACTCGTAGAATGTATTCCCTTACTATTGTAGTATAGTTGCTCTTTTGCGCGGTTATTGTCAATGTATAGACATTTGCTTCTAATTGTGGTAAATATGATTGATATGTTCCCGATGATATCTCATTTAGTTGTGTAATGCCAGCCACACCACTTATTTTTAAGGTGACATTTGCTTGTGTTAAATCATTTCCTGTAAAGTAGTCTTTTAGTACTACTGTTACATACACTTCTTCCATATAATATATCGTTGATGACGGATTTATCGTCGTAGAAATATCAATAGGTCGTGCTTTTACCCTAATGAACACATTCAGTGGAGATGGTAATGCAAAACCTTGCGTTGGAGGTGTAGTATAAATTTTAGAGGCATTTATGATCACAATATAGCTTTTATCTGACACTAAGTAGCTTGTATTAATGGTAAATGTTGCCATTCCATTTGTTGTATTTACAAACCCTCTGAGGAATAATGCATCAGATTGATCTACGACAAACCAAGTGATATTTCCATCTATTAGATCCTTATTCAGAGATCTATAGAATTTTACCTTTATGGTGATCTCTTCATTCCAATACTTTTCATAGGTCGAACTTGTTTCATATAATTCTAGCCAAGTAATCTCCGGAGGTTGGGTGGCATTTACATCAATCAACCTTAAAATTATATTATCGCTTACTGAAATGTCGTATCTTTGAGTTTCTGTAGCTATTTGTCCGACTCCTATCTGTGTTAAATTGAAGTAATCCCAGACCTCATTTGTTGATGTATGATTAAACTTCATTGTCCAAGTTCCTGCTTTGATATAAAACTTTATTCCACCAGTTAGGTTAGTATAACCTCTGTATATTGTAGTACTATCGTTGAGATTAAGTAAGCCATCTTGGAGTATTGTCTCATTATCTGCAGCATATGCTAAAAGTTCGATTTCATACACATCCACGAATTTTATAATGACTTCATCTGTTAGATTACAATAATGCCATTGGGTAGTATCATTATATGCAATAGTCAAAGTGGTGTTCTCATAAGTAGCATTTATGTTATTTGTTATTCTCGACAAAAATTGATATTCGACCCTATAAACATCGAAAGTAATTTCGCCATTTTCATCGGTATACCCAGTATACTTCAATGTTCCATTTGTTAATGTCACATTTGCATTTGGAATTACTTCCCCAGCACCATCAACAACTCTAACTGTTACTAGTATCTTGAATCTCTCAGTCTTATTAATTCCAGTCAGCAATGGCGTCTTAAACATGTTGACTAATTCATCAAATTTTGCTTCACTCGTTGTAATATCATTCGTAGTATTCCAAGGGAATATGGTATATGTTAAGGCAAGTCTATCCCCATTTGAAACGTTCGCCGAAGTTATATTTACTACTGCATAGATATAATCCTCCGAATCAAGCATATTGTCATTTGTCTGATTACCCTCATTATAAACAGTAACTTTAATTGCTTGGGAAGTCCCCGAGAATTCGAGATTACGGAATATAGTACCAATTCCAACTCGTGTATCATTATTGAACATGCCTATATATGTTCCATTAGTGTAATCCTTCTCTGTATAGATGTCCTCACCCTCACACCCGGGACTTCGTACCCATAATTTGAAATATCCTATCTTATGGTAATCATTAAGTCCACCCGTTGCCGCAGAAAAGCCAATCCACTTATAAGTTCTGTCTAAGAAGCCAGGATCTGAATAGATAAGTATTAAATTGCCGTCATACCATACCTTAACGGTGTCTTCAATAACCTGTACCCTCATTGTATGCCACTGTTCTCTCAACTCGCTCCTAAGAACCATCGTGTGATTTAGATGATATTGATAAGTATTATTCATTATTGCAATATGCCCTGCATCGTTTCTAGTACTTACTCCATAAGGATCTGAACCACTATTACCATAGGTATCAACTTCAACTCCGTATCCATAGTAGGTACCACTTCCCGAAAAACCAAGTGAGCCACCAGTTCCTGGCGAATAATCTTTGCTTTTATAGAACATAAAAATAAGGCCGTCGGCACCAGAATCAGATGTTCCTCCTATCCAGAATGAGAACTCTGCCATGAAGTCTGAATCTATTTCCTGATTTAGCCAAGCTTGACCATACTTACCATCAACGTTTCTTGTTAAAACCAAGCTATCTCCGTCACTATTCGGATAACCAGCATCATTAGATCGTACATACCAAGTGTCTGTATCCAGTGTAGTAAATTCATCATATATAAGCAACTCCCAAGTTTCTGAGGGTAATGTTTTCTCAGGGGGGTATATGACACTAAATCTAGATCCCTCTTCGCCATTATCTTGATCGAAAATCCATCCACCAATATAGATTAACCCATTTGTTATGTTAGAAGTAAAAGTAACCTCCTCATAGACATTTATTCCCCAGTCGAAGAACTGATAGTAATACGTTTCATTAGCGATACTTTCACCAGCGCTATTCTTTAAGGGAACAGCTTCTACTTCGTATGTTACAAATATTACACCAGCGTAAATCTGTTCTAGTGGATTGTTTACTTCCCTAATACCTCTAAATATGTATTGATTATTATTGGTGTTGTACTCACCCCAAAATCCCTCATAGCCTAATGTAGCATTTAGAATTGCACCAAAGTGTGTTATTTCATCATTAATAGTAGAAGATTGATGCTCTAAGTTGGAATCATTGAAGTGAAATGTACTAGCTTTGCCTCCATTTGAGCTAGGTAATGTTAGATGCCATCCTTTCGGACTGTATATATAATAAACGCCTTCATGTTCATAGAATGTTATTCTTTTTGGATATGTTGGTGGGTCTGTTTCATCAATTGACCAATATAGAGCATAAGTTTTCTCTTCGTTCTTATTGATATTTATTAAAAATGTAACCGAACATGATTCGATATGTGTTGTGTTAACATATGTTATATTCCATACTTGAGATGGGATCTCATCACCATTAGGATCAATAATTCTCACGGAATACTTGTATGCATGAGGAGAAAATTTCATATAAACAGTCACGGGCCAATCACTTCTATTTGCAACACCCGGTTCTCTTACAGTAATATTCACTCGATATTCCCAATCTGTATCCCACCATGTTCCTGGAGGATCTGTCCATGTGATACCTCCAATCGAGACTAAGGAATCTACATGATCCATATCTGTCTTGATAGGATTCCTTATTAAGTGATCATCTATAGGCTTTAACCGTACTTCGGGGTTATTAGATGCACTAGATATTTCGGCTATAGAATTAGTAGATTTCTCACTGTAGGATGTAGAAATGATATTATCCATAAGAATCGTAAGCGGAGTAACCATCATTAAAATTATAATTAGTGCCTTGAATTTTCTGTATTTCATGAGCTCACCTTTAGCTTAATCCTTTCTAGTAAAAATAAACTCTAACTTCCTGAAATATGCGTTTGGAAGCCTGTCCTTATTATATATTAAGTTATCGCTACCTGACAGGCTTCCTATGAATTTATACCTTTTTTAACTTAAAATTTTTAGTCTTGTTATCGCTTAAGAAGAGGTTTCGCATATTTCTGAAAATATAGATTTACTTTTTTAGAAAATCTCTTATTCATTCGAAACTTTTTGAAAAACATTTTAGATATAGATCTATCCTCAGAAGAGATAAAGATAAAAGAGCTACCAGAGATCATTTATAAAGATTCTTGGGTGGCCGAGGAGTAGTAACATACATTCTATGGAAAGAATTGGGCAATATATGGGAAAATATTGATCCTCTAGGCACTGAAAATCTACTCATTATACTAACTGGTCCCTTAACGGGATATTATCCAGGAATTAAAACTTGTGTTTCTGGGAAATCTCCGGAGAGTAATGGCGTTGTAGGCTCAACACTTTCATAGGAGGTAGGGATAGAGTTAAAAGCTTGCGGATATGATGGTATAATCTTTAGAGGGCGAGCAGAAAAGCCCGTTTATTTATTTGTTTATAATGATAACATTGAGCTACGCGATGCATCTCAACTTTGGGGAAAAGGAGGTAAAGAAACTTTTAAGGTGTTAATGCGAGATTGCTATAAAGAAATAAGAAAAGAGAAGAAAGAAAGGGAATACCAAAAGAACCAGCGATAATGTATATTGGACCTGCGGGAGAAAATAAAGTTAGAATTGCAAGTATTATGGCTAAATTAACACATGCTGCAGGTTATGGAGGATATGGTACTGTTATGGGGAGTAAAAATCTGAAGGCAATAGTCGTTAAAGGCACCAAAAGTTTACCAAAAATTGCTGATCTAGAATCTTTCAAAAAATTATTACAATACGTACACAGGCAATATTTTGAAAGAACCTTTTTTTTAGAACTTTGGGAACTAGCGAGGGTGGATACGCTGTTGGTGCAGAATCGTGTAGCGAACCAATAAAAAACTAGCAAGAGGAGTGCTATGATAATGCGAAAATTGAAGTACCAAATTATGAGACACAATTTTGGATAAAACGTTATTGGGGTGACTACGGTTGTCCAATAACTTGTATGAAAATTTCGTATGTAAGAAAAGGGGAATATGAAGGAAGTACAACTGACCCACCAGATTACGAATTACAAGCGTATCTTGGACCCGATCTAGGAATTTTTGAACCAAGAGATACAATATATCTATCGTATCTAGTAGACGAGTTAGAACTTGATGGTATTAATGTCGGGAATGTTCTAGGTTTTACTGCAGAATTATATCAAAGAGAAATTTTGACAAAAGAGGCCTTAGATGGTTTAGATCTCAGATGGGGTAATACCGATACCGTCGGGGGCTTACTATATAAGATAGCAAATAGAGAGGGAATAGGCGATATCCTGGCGGAAGGGACTTATAAGGCCGCTGTAAAATTAGGAAAAGCCAAAAATATGGACTTATTAAAATATGCTGTACAGGTAAGGTAAAAGGAATTGGCGTTGGTGCTCATGATATAAGGAGCGATCTCGACTACACAATTCATGTATCCTACGCAGTATCTGTGCATGGGATCAGATATATACTGGGATCCAAGAGTACACGATGACAATCCACCAAGAGTTTATGAGCCACTACCGACGGGATTCAAGAAAGGCTCTGCACCTACTAGAGAGGATGTTAAGAAGGCCATAAAACAATATTATGAAGAAATAAGCTATGACGAGAATGGGATTCCAAGAGAAGATATATTAAGGGCTTTAGATCTTGAAGATGCAATTCCACTAGTGAAAAAAATTAAAAATAGGCTCAACATATAATATAATCAATATTGATCCATTGTTTTTTGGTCAGTTGTTTTTGGGGTATATGTATTGCCAATTACGATATTTTTTTATGGGTATTTAGCAAGGAAGGTGGGGAGAAAAGTTACTACTAATTATGATGGGAAAATAAAACTTGAAGTTCTTTTAAATTCTGTTTTGAGGAATTATGGAATCCAAGTGATGAATGTGCTTAAGAGCTTTCGAATATTAATTAATGAAAAATTAGGGAACGAACAGCATATTATTGAACGAGATTCTATAATTCACATTCTTCCCCTAATAGAAGGAGGTTAATTGATGATTAATAATCTAAAACATGATTTTATTATTAAGTCGCTTCATCCGATCCAAATTTTGGAGAATTTTTTAATCATTTTACATGAAAAATTCGTAGGAGAGTTTACAATAGAACATAAAGGAGACTTCTACGAGATAAATATCAGATCCCTTGAGGCGATACCAAGCATCTGTATTAGAATTTTGAGCAAAAGAACTTTTGATTCTAAGGAGCAAAAATTTGTTTGGGCATCTGAAATTAACATAGAAATTATGGGCAGAAGCGCTTCTAATCTTTTAAAAGAAATTTTAGAAGCTTTCCATCAAGCGATTAGAAAAGCTAAAACACATTCACAAATCCTAGAACAGTAGCGGAGTTTATCTTTAGCTTTTGAAGTTTCGGAACAACTAGAAAAATATTCTTTTTTGAACTTATAAATACATCCATCTTATGCATAAGATCATCCGTCTTAAGTGCATTATTCACATAAATCGACTTTGAAAATGCTTCCTCTATGCTATATGTTTGATATATATGTAAAAAGTGCTTCACCATGCCATCAAGTTTCACATCATAATCCAAGAATTCTGATGCTAAAAAACCAGCGGCTAATTCGTCTTCGAGAGCTTTTTTACCCAGCCTACCTGCAGCTACAATAAGTATATTTTTCCCACTTTTTTGTGCTCGATCCATAACCGTACGTGCAACAAATTTATAATTAACCAGAGCTCCTGTATAAACTTCGTTACCATGTGCAAATGCCGAGATTGCTTTAGTTCCATTCGTTGTTCGAAGTACTAAGTATTCTCTCTTTTTATCGTTAAAGAAGGCATAAGCTGGTGAGTTAAAAAAATCAAAGCCCTCTATATCTAGGCCCAAGTTCTCTCCCGCAAGATCCGCATTTAATTCTTTTGCTAACTTAAAAGCCTCGTCGATATCTCTGACCGGGATAACAGCCTTATAGCCTCCATATAATGCTGCTGCAATGGTCGTTGTAGAGTTTATAACATCAACTACAATAACAATGTAACCACTAATGTCAATTTCTGAAAACTCAAAGGGAAAGGGAGACATTCCTACTATATTTATCATTATTTACCCTCACATAATATAAGCAGACCCATAATGTATTAATGAGAATACTTTAAAGATTTTTTTCACCGTTTTTAATTTATAAATGGTTCGTATTTGCTATCGGGGAAATTAGAAGCCATAGCTCTTAAAACATTGCAAATATAGAGAAAATCATTTGCTTTTTAACATGCCTTTTATAAACTCTGGCTCTCCTAATAAAATTTCAAAAAGATATGGCGCCACTCTTCTGTAGAATCCGCAGTACCACGAACTTTTTCCATTAATTGTCTTTTTCTCATTCCAAATTCTCGCCAGACAACCCCCGTTACAGAGATATTGTAAACCGCATCTTTCGCATTCCTTAGGAGGAACTCTAGAAATGAGCTTATAAATGACTTCACTAGATCCCAATTCATTAATATCAGAAGTAGAACCAATATTTCCTATGATGAATTCATTAGAAATAAGGTTATCACAAGGATATATTCGTCCATCATAATTAAAAACCAACATATCTAGTCCAGCACCGCAGGGATGTCTAAAACAGATGTTTCTTGGAGTTAAACCTAAAAAGGCTGCAAAAAGGTTCTCTAAATTACTTTCCTTTATTTTAAAGCCTTTTTTATTAAGTTTAATTAGAGATGCTACTAGTTGCTGAATACTTTGAAAAAATTGATTAGGAGTAAGTGCTAGATTTTGATGCTCTTTTTTTATTGGTAGGATTGGATTCATTCTAAAATGATGAATTCCTAGGTGGTTAAGAAGCTCTACAATTCTATCTATTTTGTTATAACTGTATCTTGTTATCACTGTAATCACAAACGGCTCGATCTTAGATAATTTCAATAACCTAATTCCCTCAACAACAGAATTGTAACTTCCTTCATTTTTCATATCCCTTCTAACATGATCATGTATATCTTCTGGCCCATCAAGGCTTATTCCGATTCTAATATTATTCTCTTTAATCCAACTTACAATTTCTCTAGATATTAAAGTTCCATTACTCTGAATCTTAAATGAAACTTTGTTTAATCTTTTTTTCAATACTTTGCTAATATTTCTAATAAAATAGTCAATTTTATTTCTGAAAAGTAGAGGTTCTCCTCCAATGAAGGCTATATATACCTTCTGATCTGCATTTTTGATTACCCATTTCGAAATTAATTCAATTAGCGTATCTAATGTATCCGTAGAAATTTCACCCTGCCCTCTATTGACATAGCAATATGCGCAATTTAGATTGCAATAGTCGCCTAGCCTTATTAGAAACAGCCTAGGATTAAATCTCTTCTTAACTTCATTTGCAATAGGCAAAATTTAACCTCCCAAAAAGAAAAGAAAAAAATTAGCCAATAGTAGATCTCAAGGTCTTAGCGAAAAACCTTCTCTCTAGCCGCTGTTGTAATAACCAGAAGAATAAGAATAAGATAATCCACCAAGAAACTACCATCAATGAGAATTCTAAAAGCCCATATCCATAGTAATCCTTTATTATTGAAGCTAAATCTATAGCTAAACTTCCACTTAAAAGCGTATTAAAAATTCGTAGAGCTTCTTCGTTCGCTTTTGTAGAGATTATATCCAATTTTCTCTCTAGTAATTTCATACTAAAGTTCATGTCCTCTAACAGATTTTTAACATACATTTTTTCGGTTATATACTTTACAAATTCAAGCAAATATTCATTCTCAGGAACAAGTTTAATAAATGCCATTGAATTTATGTCACTTCCGAACCTGGAGACCAAATCTGTGAGCTTAACAAAATCATCCATATCCTTGTAATACTTCAAGGGTTTTAATAAAGTTCCTATGATGAATTTAATAGATGAGACAATGTATGTCACCATATTAAATGTAAGAATAAGCCTCAAGAAGCTTTTGAAAGTCTCTGATGTAATATTATCCGAGAAAATATGCATAGTGTCTCCGACAACAAAGTAAGGAAGCCCTTTCTCAGCTTTCAGCTTTATTAATGACTTATATTTGTTTGGATATATGAAGACAAAATAATCATCCATGGCCGGAGATCGCAACATAGAGGCAATATCACTAAAACTATTTGGAATTTTTTGGAGGTATTTCTCTAAAATTAGGCAGGAAAAAGCCATAAAGATGTTCCATATGGTATTTTGGGGTTCTCTTCCAGCATTTCTTTCAAAAATGGCGATTTTTTGAATATATTTCTCAATTTCCTTATCAGCATCTATTTTTAGATCCGTTTCAAACAATAATTTTGATGGAGAACTTAACACTTCATAGACCAATTTTGTATCCGCTTCCAAAAATAGATGAATTGAAAACTCAACAATACCATTAGAGAAAAGATTGACCAATATATCCGATTCTATTACATTAACTTCCTCGTTCTTGAATGTTATGCTCTTAACTTTGAATGATTCTTTACTAAACATGCAGGTAAGAAATCTTTTTGCAACAATGATGCGTGGGGAAAATATTTTATTGATTTCTCTTACATATGCCTTAGAAAGATCTTCTTCCTCAGAAGCCCCTAATATAAGGAATCTACCAGCTTCTGGTTTGGGAATTATGATTTTTCCTACTTTTTTGAAGATATCTATGAAGTTCTCTTCTGCAAATTTACCCACATCAATGAAATGTGAAATTATTATGTGGGTTTTATCACGTATTTTATTGCTTACAGTATTACTCAATTTTAACACCACTACAATGGATTTTTAAAAATCACTCGGTATATTCGTCCATTCAATATCCGCAATCAATTCATCTCCAGCCGATATTACTTTCTTCTTCCTATCCTTATTTAGTCCTTTTAAAATATTAAGCGCAATAGTTACCTCAGCATCTCTAATCTTTGAAGGAAGTAGCGGGATTAACTTTTTAAGAAATTCATCTTTCATTATCTCCGGTAAAGTGACTACTTTCTTGTTTCCGAGTCCCTTCTCTTTCGCCTCTTCCAATTTTAATTCTAATTCTTTAATAAGCTTTGCTAAATCTTTTTTTTCTTCCTCAGGCATCGATCCTCACCGTGCTTGAAAAATAGATTCCTAGCAGGAATCAAAAAATATTAACAAAAAATCTATTTAACTTATGACTAATTCATGAGAATTATAATAC
>JAGGXM010000160.1 GCA_021163045.1 Thermoproteota archaeon
GCATATAACCGATACTATAAATTGATACTGCCAAAGCCACCGTCGTAAATATTAAAGCGAAAACCGCAGATAAACCATCGATTTCGAAGCATGCCGCATTTGGTGGTGGGAAATTCATGTAATACACTAAAATCGGCTGTCCTGTCGCGATTACATTATTAAAAACATTATATGCAAAAAATAGGGTCACAGCCATAAAGATCGTTACTATTGTTCCTAAAACTTCTTTATTCCCCTTAATAGATCCAATTATTATAACTAGTATTGCCGATAATACGGGCAAAATTACTGGTAATAATGCATAATTCTCTATTAGGAAACCGATTATATCCATTATCATCACCATTTTTGAGTTTTCGAATCAATCATAAAAACCAAAAAATAAAATTTGCATTAACTAAATAAATAATAGGATCGCTACAAATGCGATGAATCCTGCTATCATGTATAGTATATTCACATTGGAAAGCCCAGTTTGCACTTTCCTAACACCATTGGCAATGTAATTAAAGAGTACTACAGTCTTTCGAAGGATCTTATCATAAAGAAGTTCTATGATATTCGCGATACCACCAAGAGATCTGATGAAATCAGCGATCTTATAGTATAAGGCATTGAAATACCATCTGTTAACTAGGAATTTATATAAAGATCTGAGTAAAACATTACCTTCTACTAGTTTCTTTGGATCAATTTTCCGTTGTATATAAATGTACCATGATGGAATAAATCCTAGGCCAACCATACCCATTGTCAGTACAAAAAGCGGTGAAGCAAATGACTCAATTATATATGGCCCTAGTGAGTTTACAAAATAGTCTAGGGTTATTTCACCATGCTCTAAGAATTCTATGAATGCTGGAAATAGAAAACCAATAATGACTGTAAGTCCTGCAAGTATGATTAAAGGTACTGTCATTACTTTTGGAGATTCGTGCACATGTATGCCTTCTGCTTCTAAATGTTTTATATGCTCACTTTCTTCGCCATAAAATGTCATTCCTATCATTCTAAAAACATAGAAGACGGTAATTGCTGCGGTTACTAACAGTAATATCCAAGGAATTATCATATTCGTTGTAAATGCCGTATGAATTATTGCATCCTTGCTAAAGAACCCAGCAAAGAACGGAATTCCAGATAGTGATAGTGCTCCGATCAGCATTGTCCAGTATGTAATTGGCATATACTTTCGAAGTCCACCCATCTCGGTCATATACTTAGTATGGACTGCATGTAAAACGGATCCTGCACACAAGAAGAGAAGTGCTTTGAAGATTGCGTGTGAAACTATATGTAATGTTCCCGCTATAAAACCTTCCTCAAACAAGGCCGCTCCGGCGATACCAAAAGCAGCAAAAATATATCCTAATTGGCTTATCGTAGAATATGCAAGAACTTTTTTGAGTTCTACTGCGACCATACCCTGTGTTCCTGCGAGAAATGCTGTGAATGCTCCTATATATGCAGCAATAACAAAGAATGTAGTGATACTTGGATAAACAGATATACCTTCGCTAACAACTAAGAAAAACCGGCCCATAAAGTAAGCTCCGGCCTTAACCATCGTCGCAGCATGTATTAGTGCGCTAACAGTCGTTGGCCCAGCCATTGCTTCTGGTAGCCATTCATTATATGGAAATTGCGCGCTCTTACCGAGAGGTCCCGAAATCATCAGAATCGAAACAAGGGGTATTAGTCCTAATCTTGAAAGTTCTCCTAGCCATGTGAAATCTTCACTTAAAGCTAGGAAATTAAACACCGATTTTCCATATACACTGTATGTTATAAACCCAATAATTCCTATAGCTGCCAAGAAGAAAGCATCTGCAAAGCTGGTTGTCACTAAAGCTTTAAGTCCGCAGTGTGCGTTGTATTCGCCTTCTGTCTTAAATCCTGGAACTGGGCTTTTCTCTTTTGACTTATACCAGAACGATATCAAAGCCCAGCTTGATAATCCAACCATTTCCCAAGCAAGGAACATCTGAAGAAGATTATTAGAAAGTACAAGTAGTAACATAGATCCCGCGAAGAAATTCATCCAGAACCAATATCTGCCTATATCTGGCTCATTATGCATGTATCCAACACTAAATATGAAGATTATAGATGCTACGATTGATACTACTAAGCTCATCAGCACACTAAAAGGATCTACTAAGACGCCTAGTTCAATCTCTACAGGTCCACCTACTAACCAATTGATACTATCTTGAATCGGTGTATGAATTGCTCCTGAAGCAACTTGGAAGAATAATGCCAAAGATAATGTCGCTGCAGATGTTAGTGAAAGGATCGATAAAATATGTGCAGCATCTTTTCTAAATTTGGCAAGTAATGGTTCAAGGAAGGAGGTAAATAATGGTATAAGCCAAATAAACCATGCCAACCATATCTCAGAACTTAATATTGGAATCTCAAATGTCATCATTATTTTCACCCCTTTAATTCTCTAAGTTTTGTTATATCCAAGGTTCCATACTTTCGATAGGCCATTACCGCGAGAATTAAAGCAATCGTAGCCACACCAGCACCTATGCCTATTGATATTATAACTATAGCTTGTGCGAGGGGGTCTGTCGAGCCTGGGAATAAAAATCCACTAAGTATAATAAATGCCATGTTCGCTGCTGTGACCATGACCTCTACGCCAAGAACCATACGTATAATGTTCTTTTTAGCTACAAGTATATATAGCCCAATGGCAAACAGAATAAATGTACTCATAAGGTAAATATATGCCGATAATTCTAGCATTTCAGCGACCCTCCTTTCTTCTAAATAGGCTTGCTACACCTAATGCTGCAGCTACAAGTACCAATGCTTGTACTAAGATATCTATGGCTCTATAATCCCATAGTATAATTGAAAACAAATTTTTTAGACTATCCCAATCTCCTAAGTTAACGTTTCGGTCTACGATATCTGATCTATCCTGTTCTGTAAAGGCTCCAGGAGTATAATTTACTAAGAGTGTATTTATGGATATTATAAATAGGATACCAAAAAGAATTCCAAACACCATTTTAGAATTCATTTCTTTTCCTCCTTCGTTAATGCCATTACTAAGAAAATCATTATAGTGACCGCGCCAGAGTAAATTCCCAGCTGGAATATTGCCGCATATACTGCATTAAACATCCAGAATAGTAAGGCAACCAAAGTACTCATCATAGCAAAGGCAAATCCAGCTCGCGCCAAATCTTTTGACTCCGCAATAAATAATGCTGATATTATAATTGAAACTAAAACTAGAATTTCTCCTACATATTCTAGCATCATACCACGTTCCTCCCCTTAAATAAAACCAAACAGTCCTAACATTACAATTATTATAAGCTGAAAAAATGTTAACGGTATTACTTTATGCCAGAACAAATGAATTGCTTGATCTATTCTATATCTAGCTACGAGACCACGAAGTATGCTGAAAACCAATGCAAATATTATCGTCTTTATTGCCATCCAAATAATTCCAAAAATTAGCTCCAAGCCAGGAAGACTTGGGCCAATAGGACCACCTAAGAAAATTACAGCACCAAGAGCAGAGAGTAAAAGATATTCAAGATCCTTTGTTAATCTAAAGAAGGCTAATTTTCTCCCACTTAGCTCTACCATCCATCCTGCTGCAATTTCAGTTTCTGCTTCTGGTATATCAAAGGGCGTTTTTTCTAATTTTGCAAGTGAACTAAAGATAAAAGTTACTAATGCAATAGGTGCTATCACAATTAATGGTAAATTATGTGCTTGCCAAGATATTATCTCAGAGATAGTAATGCTTCTAGAAGCTACTGTGATAGAAGCTAAGGATATTACAAATGGTATTTCAAACGAGATAAAGAGCTCCGCCCATCGTGCTGCACCGACATTCGCATAAGCACTTTTTTGAGCGTACCCAGTCAGTAGTATCATTACTGCTACAAAACTAGATAGAACAATTATTATAATTAGATCTCCAGGTATAGATAACAACCCCTCTGAATACCCAAATGGTATGAAGAATAATGAGAATAGAACAAAGGCTACACTTAAAACAGGTCCCATATCTAGAAGCAAAGTGTCACTTCCCTTAACTAAACAATCCTCTTTTGTCAAAAGTTTAATAAAGTCAGCAATTGGCTGTAAAACTCCATGAGGACCTGTTATTTTTGGACCAACTCTGTGTTGAATACGTGCATACACTTTTCTATCAAACCATTCAAGAAAAAAAGCAACCAAAATCGCTGATACACTAAAAATTATCGAATATAGCAAATATTCCACTACTATCACCTTCTTACTTAAGTTTCAAGATAATGAAGACTAAACTTACTATGATCATGTATACTAGAATTATAGGCGTAAATTGTCCCGCTGTTAATGCAATGAGTAAGAATGCTACATCAATTACTCCAAAGAGTATCACATAGAATAACCATGGTGCGAGGTATTGGATTCTCATAGCAGGTATTTTCTCACCACTTGCGAATGGATTTTCTGTTTCCCGCTTTTTTCTATTTCCAAGAAAATACAGCAGAAGGGATAGTATTAGTACTACTGAAAAAGATAATACTATTTCTAATAATCCCTGCATATTTTCTCACCTATTCAATAAGTTCTGCCTTTATATCTTCTTTTTTAAAGCCTATAAGGTGATAATCTTCAGTAAATTCTATTGCTTTCTTAGGACAAACATCAACACAGAATCCACAATAAACACACCTAGCTTGGATGAATACTGGTCTCTTACTAATTGGTTTTATCCTCTCATCAGGTATCATCTTTATTGCATCTGATGGACATACTTTTGCGCACAAGCTACATCCAATACAGCGCTCAAGATACCAGCGTAGCCTACCACGATAACCCGCTTTCGCCTCTATTTTTTTGAAGGGATAATCAATTGTATACGGCTTCTCCCGAAGCCTCTTTAAGGCCTCATCTCTAATTATTCCCCAACCTTTTTTCATGCCCTTTCCTCCTTTAGTTCATTCAAGTGCTTTTTAAACCATTTATTAGAGAAATGTATTAGTTCCTCTTTTGTCATAATTTTCTGTTTTCTTTTCTTAGTATCAATAATTAAGACACGATCCATACAACCGATACATGGATCTATTGATGCATAAACCACAGGAATATCCGCAATATACATTCCTTTAACCATGGCAACGACGGATGTTATATTGGCTAACGTTGGCGTTCTTACTTTAACTCTATATGGTTTAAGATTACCATCTGATTTGAGATAATAAACTAGTTCCCCTCTAGGTGCTTCCACTCTACTAAATGCTTCATTTACTGGCGGTTTAGCCATTGGGGGCAAGTTCAAATTTATCGGCCCAGAGGGCATGTTATCTACAAGGTATTCCAGTATATCCGCACTTACAACAATCTCCTTGATTCGAACTAGGAGTTTAGCCAACGAATCTCCGGCATCTTCAACTACGATTCTATATGGAGACCCCTCGTAAGCCCCATAAGATTCTTCGTATCTCACATCTCTTTTAACACCAGATCCTCTTGCAGTCGGACCAACAGCACCCAAATCGATTGCATCGCTTTTCTTTAGAATTCCAACATTCTGGAACCTAGCCAGTATTGTTTGATCCCTAAGAGCAAGATCTTCATATACTTTCATCCTTTTTTTGATATATGGAACAAATTTCTTTATTTTCTCAGCAAATTGGGATGGTAGATCTCGCCTAACTCCCCCAATTGTGCTCATGCTATATACAACCCGACGCCCACATAATGCCTCAAAGAGATCCAATACAACTTCACGGTCTCTCCAAGCATACATAAAGAACGTATCAAAGCCAGCCTCATGCATTGCTACGCCTATCCAGAGAAGATGACTATGAATTCTCTCAAGCTCCCACACAAGGGTTCTTATAAAAAGACCTCTTTCTGGAGGCTTCTTCTCATAGATAATTTCAGCACCTTGAGTATAACATCCCTGGTGATCTGCTGAGCAGATTCCACAAATATGTTCGGCCAAAAATGCATTTTGCATCCAAGTTTTGTTTTCCATTAGTTTTTCAATTCCCCTATGGGCGAAACCTATATTTGGTTCGGCGTCGATTACCAACTCTCCTTCGACCTTAAAGATAAAATTAAGTGGCTCCTTCAAAGCCGGATGAATTGGTCCAATTGGCAGGTAGAAACTCATTTTTTAACCTCCTTTTTCTTAAAGTTTTCTATTTTGAAGTCTTTTCTTAATGGATAAAAGCCCTCTGGAACATCCTCTGGGAGAAGCAATCTCTTTAGATTTGGATGGCCATTAAAAATTATTCCAAACAAATCAAATACTTCTCTTTCATAGATGTTTGCTGCAGGATATATATCAGTAATGCTAGTTATATGTGGATTTTCCCTAGAAATCTCAGTTCTGATATTCAAATAGGGATCTTCCCTATTGTCTGGTAGCAAGTGATATATTAGCTCAAATTTTTCTAGCAGATCAATCGCACTTATTGTTGAGATGTGATGATATCCATTATTTTTCAGCTCTCTTAATAGATCCCTAATCTTATCTACTGGAATTTTTACCCAGAATCTACCATCTATATCAACCTTTCCTTTGGCCTCTGGAGATATTTTCTTAATTATCTTCTCGATTTTCTCTAGGTTCATCTCCATTTCCCCCTTTTTCTATTTTCTCGATCAATTTTACTACAGCATCAATTAATGCTTCAGGCCTAAAAGGACAACCAATAACATACGCATCTACCGGAATTACTTCATCAACGCTACCAACTATGTTGTAGGAGCCTGTAAATAATCCACCTGTTGCAGCGCAAGTTCCAGCAACCACAACAAATTTGGGATCTGGCATCTGATTATAGACTCGAAGAATCCTTGGTAGGCTCTTTCTAGTAATTGGCCCCGTAATCACCAGAAGATCTGCATGTCTGGGTGATCCAACTAGTCGTATTCCGAATCTTTCGACATCATAACGCGGGGTAAATGCATCTATAACCTCAATATCACATCCATTGCAGGAACCTGTATTTATGTGAAATGCCCAGAGAGATCTCTTTAAGGCCCATCTATTAAGCTTAGACATACCCATAGGAATTACCTCACTCGGCATCTAAAAGAACTTTTTTTAATTTCGAACATTAAAAAATTTCGCATTTAATTTAGATTGAATAGTAAAATATATTGGATATATACATTTACTATACACTTTGGAAGTTTTAGACCCATCCGTAAAATTTTGTCCAATTTTTAAAAAGATTATATATCATACGCTTATATCATACAATCTTCAAGAAATCCTACGGTGCTCAAATGAATAAAAAAGCATATCGTATACTCATAACTGGCATTGTACAGGGAGTTGGCTTCAGACCTTTTATTTATCGTTTGGCTACAAATCTTAATCTAAAGGGTTATGTACGAAACCTAGGTGGATCTGAAGTTGAAGTAATTATTGAAGGTTTTGGAAACTTTCTAGACACTTTCCTTGTAAGACTTCGTAGAGAGAGACCAAAGCCCGCCTTGATCGAATCCATAAATACAGAAGAAATTAGACCTAACAACTTTACTGACTTTAAAATACTTAAGAGCGGAACGCAATCAAAATTTTTTTCCATGATTCCTCCAGATATTGGTATTTGTGACGCGTGTATCCGGGAAATTATAGATCCAAAATCGAGGTGGTATATGTATCCTTTTAATTCTTGTGCATGGTGCGGGCCGCGTTTCTCTATTATAGAGACCATTCCTTATGATAGGTCAAATACAAGTATGCGGGACTTTCCTTTATGTGATACATGCTATGCAGAATATAGCGATCCAAGGAATATTAGAAGATTTCATGCGCAAGGTATAAGTTGTCCAATTTGTGGTCCAAGAATGCAACTAGTTGATAGAGATGGTAATGCTATCGATGAGAAAGATCCAATAAAAGTGGCATCAAAATTGATCGATGAAGGCTCAATTATTGCTATTAAAGGGCTTGGTGGTTTTCATATAGCAGCACTAGCTACAGATGATAATATCGTTAAAAAACTTCGTTTAAGGAAGCAAAGACCATATAAACCATTTGCTATTATGGCACTTGATATTAACACAGCTAGAAATTTAGTTGAAATTTCCCCAAGAGCAGAGGAAATATTAGCAAGACCTGAGAAACCAATACTATTGCTCCCTAAAAAGAAAGATTCCCCCGTTTCTGACTTAGTAGCGCCGGGTTTGGATACTCTAGGCATAATGCTTCCATATACGGGAATTCACTATATTCTCTTGATGTATGTAAGAGATCATTTCTTGATAATGACTAGCGGAAACAAACGAAATAAACCAATATGTATTGACTTTAAATGTGCAAAAGAACAACTCTCAGATTTTATTGATTACTATCTGATTCATAATAGAAGAATAATAAACCGCGTGGATGATAGCGTTATTCGTTTTACAGATGATCATATTACAATGCTCAGAAGAGGCAGAGGATTTGCTCCTACTTGGTTTGAATTACCTTTTAGTACAAAACATCCTCTTATTGCATTCGGCGCAGAATTACAAAACGCTGGCGGAATCGGATTTGAGAATAAAGCGGTTCCTACTCAATTTGTAGGTGATACAGATTCTTTTGAAAACTTATCATTCTTAGAAAGCGCGATAAAATTCCTAATAAAAGCATATAAAATTAATCTTAGAGAAAGCTATATCGTCACAGATATGCATCCATTATACGCATCAAGATTGCTTGCTGAGAAGTGGTCTGAGAAATATAAGATTAATATAATAAATGTTCAACATCATCACGCACATATCGCATCTGTTATGGCCGAAAAGAAAGTTTCTCTTCATGAATCAGTTATTGGTATTTCTATAGATGGTATTGGTTATGGAAGCGACGGTAGTATTTGGGGTGGTGAGGTCCTACTTTCGAACTATTATAATTTTAAACGAATTGGTCATCTTGTTTATCAACCAATGCCTGGTGGCGATTTAGCAGTAAAAGAGCCATTAAGAATGCTAATAGGAATTCTTTCATCTTTTTATGACTATGGCGAGATATTAAAACTATTCAAATCTAGGATGCTACTTAAGTATCTTAAAGGTAATGAAGACGCACTTGAAATGATTTACAAGGTATCAAAATCCAAGATAGTACCACGAACTTCTAGTATTGGCCGTGTACTAGATGCAATCTCTGCGCTTCTGGGGGTTTGTTTTATGAGAACATACGAAGGGGAGCCAGCAGTAAAATTGGAGGCCTTTGCGAGAGGTGGAAAATTATTAGATCAAATATATGCACCTGTGAAATCCTTAGGTGAATATTTAGTTGTTGATACCAATGATCTTTTCAGATCAATCATAGAAAATATCGAACAGGACCCAAAATCTCTAGCTTTAAGCGCTCAATATGCTCTCGGTTTCGCTTTAGGTAATATTGCGTCATCTGGTTTAAGATCTAATAATGTTTCTAGAGTTTTAGTAAGTGGTGGCGCGGCAGTTAATACATATATTTTTAGAGGCATCAGAGATGCATTATCAAATCATGATATTAAACCAGAACTTCCATCAAAAATTCCGTGTGGTGATGGAAGTATAGCTTTAGGACAGATCGCAATCGGCATGTCTAGGCTAATAAGGAATCAGATGGATTAAAATTATGTTCAAAAATAGAGATAAGAAGTAAAAAATCAAACTTATTTGTACGAACTGGCTACTTTTGCGATATCTGTATAAATTTCATGAATATTTTGTCCCGGCGGAACAAATGCTAATAAAAATCCCGAGTTTTTGGGAAGTTTTACTACTATAAATCCACCCTGACCACTCATATTCATGGCTATAAAGCGTTCGTCAACTCTATCAATTACAGCAAATCTAATACCGCCTACTTCGAATCCGGTGATATCCTTAGAACTCCATGTGTTAAAGATCTCATTAACAGGTGGTGCCCATGTATCTGGGTGTTTCCATACTATTTGCTTATTTGCATCGATAATAGCAACTCCGCTAACTAAGCCTTTACTAAATAGATCTTGGATTCCTTTTTGAAATTCTGAAGCAGACATGTTATCACCAGATTTTGTTAAAGTTTTAAAAAGTTAACATATTCATAATCACTACCCTTTTGGAATATTAAAAATTTAATTGTGTTTAAAAATAGGAATTTTCGCTATATTTATTCGAATTTTTCCCTAATTTATCCCTGTAAATTCCTTAAATGTCGCAAAATAATTATAGCTTCTATTTCACTAATCAATAATATCAATATATCACACAGATGGTCAAAATGATAAGTACGGAGATAGAAAGTTTTCATATAATTTACAGAAATCTCATAAAGATAGGAAAACCATTAGACCCCGATTTTTTTGTTTCAAAATTAACTAAGAAAGGTTTCTTGAAAGAAGAGCGCATATTAAAAACCCCAACAGGTCCCTTCCGGGAGTATGTACTTCATGAACCAAA